>NZ_AOMD01000001.1 GCF_000336915.1 Halococcus saccharolyticus DSM 5350
CGCCCCGACCAGCACGACGACCTCGCCGACCGCTACGGCCAAAGCGTGGTCGAGCGCGCCACCGACGTCGGTAACTGAAACTACGCTCCTCCCCTCAGGGAGGTGAGGTCGGTCACGAATTTCTGCACCCGCGAGCTCAGTCGTCGAGTTCGGCTTTGGGTTGTGCGGTGGCGACCGCGAGTTCGTAGCGGTTCTGGCGCGCGTCGTGGATGCAGACACCCTTCTCGACGGCCTCGATCCGTTCGAGCTGATCGAGCGCGTTGCGCACGGTGCGTCCCGAGAGTCGGGAACGCTGAATGATCTCCTTTTGTGTGAGCGAGGCGTTGTGTTCGAGGACTTTGAACACGAGTTTCGCACTCGGCGAGAGGCCGTCGAGCCGCTCAGCAGTGGGATCACTCATCGTCTCTTCTATGGTCGGACGGGGAATAAACGTATCGGCTATCCGATAATTTGATGGCTGAATTATAAACTCGTCTGACTGGTTCGGCAGCCCGATCGAACGTCTCGTCGATGGTCAGTTGGACGCTCGACCGTTTCGTTCTCGATGGGCGACTAATCGTGGGCGTTGCCAGCCGACGACGCTGCCGCCACACTGTTCTGCCGAATCAGCCTCGGAACGTCGGCCGAATGTTGGTATCGCTCCTCACTGTACTCCTCGACAGTACCGTGTGGCTCATGCCAGTGGCCCGTCTCGAAGCGACCGAGAGCACACGATGACCGACGAATCCGCCGGACGACCTGCCGACCGCTCGTCCACGCAGGACCACGAACCGATGGAAACGCGACTGTTGAGCCTCGCCGAGAGGGGGCGTCGAACCGACGGGCTCGTGCGCGAGCACCCGGAGGTTCTGACGGCCGTGGTAGATGGATTGCTGCAGATCGACACCGCCGTGTTCGTTGGTGAGCACCCCGAAGCCGCCGATCAGCTGCTGGAACTCCTGTGGGACGGGCTGCGTATCGCAGCCGTGGAAGCCGATCTCGACGGACTCTCGTCGCGTGTCACCGTCAGTTTCGTGGCCGATGACTGCTCGCTGGCGGGACACCTCGACATCGACGGAGATGCGGGAACGATCACCGGCGGCACCGATCAAGCCGCGGACAGCGACGTGATCATCTCCGCCCCGGCGGACGTACTCGTCGGGTTGCTCGCGGGCGATCTCGATCCCAAACTAGGGTTCATGCGCGGTCGATTCACGATCGACGGCTCGACCGAGACGGCAATGGCGCTCGTTCCGGTGCTAGATGACCTCTCGGAGCAATTGCCGGTGTGACTGCTACCGGCTTACGTCGATAACGAACACACCGATCACGAGAAGTCCGTCGGTCGTCCCAACCCGAATTCGATTACACTGCTCGCGGTTGCGTCGAACGTTCGTCGATACTGACCAACATCGAACACGTAACGGTTCCGAATCTTTGTCGGACCAAGAGATTCGTGACCGATTCCACCCAGGTTTTCAGATAGAAAAAAGTAGATTTGAGGAGGGTCGCTGGCTGAGGATCTCCGTACAACAATACAGAAGGATATTGTCGTTCTTTGTCTCCTCAGCTATATATCCAGAGATAATTCGGTAATAAGATTGAAAGAGTGGGTTGAGAGCAGAGCGACAAACGTGAAAAGAGATCGCTCAGTACAGTCTTTTCTGTGGGTTGTTGCTTTGATCAAGGAGAAGGGAAGAACAAGGTCGACTATCGTAGAGACGGCCGACTGGTACTCAGATATCCGTCACACGCTGGTACTCGTCGCTGAGTGCGGCGGCGTCCTCGGGGAGGAGCGCCACCACGAGGTACGTGGCGTACTCGCCGAAGTACTCGACCAGCGCTGCGATCCGATCGGAATCGAGCGCTTCGAGCGAGTCGATCACGATGAACGGCAGCGACTCGTGGAGGTCGTGAACCAGATACCCTGCGAGCGCGAAGACGAGTCCCGTGACTTCGCGTTCGCTTTCCGAAAGATGGCCGATCGAGTCCTCGTAGGTCGTACCCTCGTTGGTGCTCCGAATCACGTGGAGGTCGAACACGCCGCGCTCGACTTTCCGGCGACCTTCCCGTACTGTTTGCTCGGTGCGCTCGATCCAGATCCGCTCGATGTTGGCGTAATCGAGCACGCCGAGGATGGTCTCCATGTGGTCGTTGAACTCCTCGACAGCCTCGGCCTCCAGCTGTTCGATCCGGGTACGCAGGTCCGCCAGTTCGGTCTGGAGTTCCTCGCGCCGGTCAGTCAACCGATCGCGTTCGTCGAGGTCTTCTTCCACGCTCGCGATCTCCTCACGAACGTCCTCCAAGTCGCTTTCGAGCCGACCGAGTTCGAACTCGAGCTGATTGGCCTCCTTGTGGTGGTCGAGCAGTTCGCTCTGCTCCTGGCCCTCCAACTCTTCGACTGCCGCCTCGCGCTCGTCGATCGTGTCTTCCAGCGTGCTGCGCTCGTCGGTGAGGTCGTCGAGAGTGGCCTCGCGCTGGGAGATTTCGCGATCGATCTCGTCGAGTTTGCGGTCGACGCGCTCGCGCTGGTCACGATCGCCCCGAAGAGCGTCGCGTCGATCGGTCAGCTCGTCGAGTTCGGCGTCGATCTCGTTGCGCTTCGAGGAGTGCTCGCTCCGGAGTTCGCGGAGGCCGTCGAGCGTGTCGTCGATCGCGTCGCGCTCGACCTCGCTTCCGCAGGTCCAACACACCGTGGTATCCTCGACTAGCTGGTCGGTGAGCGCCTCACCGTCGTCGGAGCGGTTCTGGAGTGCGGCCTGGAGTTCGGGGTTATCGCCTTCGAGAAGCTCTTCGTTGAACTGGAGGATGCGCTGGAGCTGATTGATCGTCGATTCCAGCGACTGCTTGTGATCGCGGAGCCGATCGATTTCGGTTTCGAGCTCGTCGAGGTCGCCCGCGGGCGTCTCGGGTAGTTCGGTCATCGTTGTTTCGAGCTCGTCGCGTTCGTCTTCGAGCGCCTGAATGCTTTCGCGCTCGGTGTCGATCCGATAGCGAACGTCCTCCAGCTCCGAGCGCACTTCCTGGAGCTCGTCGAGAGCATCCTCGAAGGCGTTTTTCTGTTCTCTGGTGTCGTCGACGGTCTGGTCGGCGTCTTCGATCTCGGATTCCTTCGCGTCGAGTTCGGTGCGTTTGTCCTCGATACGGTCTTCGAGACGGGTTTTCTCGGCTTCGAGCTCGGGAAGGCGCGAGTCGAGCGACTCCAACCTGTCGAGTTCGTCGTCGAGGTCGCGTTTCTCGGCCTCCAACTGCTCGATCTCAGCGTTGATCGCGGCAGTGTCCACGGGCCGCATGATGACCTCACGGAGGTCGTCATCGCGCGCAACCGCCTGACGGGCCTCGTTGGATTCGAGCAGAAACGCGAACAGTTCGGCAGCCTCAGTGTCCTCGAGATAGGGGTCACCGTCGAAGACCACTGTACCATTGCGACGTTCGAGCGTCCGAGTGTACGTGTCGTCGCCGAGGGTGAGCTCGACCTCGCCGTGGTCGGCGTCACCCTTGAGCGAAACGCGTTCGCTCCCGAGTGTCGCCATCAACGCCTGCAATAGTGAAGTGCGGTTGGTGGCGTTTCGACCGGTGAGCGACGTCACGCCCGGCGAGAACGTGATTTCGGTGGCGTCGATTCCGCCGACGTTCTCGACGGATAGCTCAGCGTGATCTTCGATAGCTCGTGATTGACTCATCGTACACTGACTCATAGTGGAGGGTATACTAAGTTCTTGTTGCTCGTACCGTCCTTCCCTGTTCTACACCGTCTGGTGTAACAAGATTACTTTTGTTACAGTGGTGGCAGGGCAGTGGTGTGCGCCATCACTGACACTGAGGACTCGCTACCGGAGTCCAACTGATCGACAAAACGTGAGGAGAGTCCGATCCACGAGATCGTTGGTGGTGTTCACGGGTTTCGACACTCGGTCACTGGATTGTCGCAGTTCGTGGTCTACTGGTGGTGTCGTGATAGCCGGTTAGCTAAAAGTATCTGCGCAATTTTTCTCGAGATGATACAGAGTAGTGGAACTCCAGTCATTGGTCGCTCTTGTTAATCTGGAACCGAGAATGGTCGGTTCTTCCCGTTCTAAACCCGTGATTTTGGTGTTTCTCAATAACGATATAACAACCTGGGTATTGTCGATTGGATCGAGGTATTCTCTCGGTTGAAGGCACACCGAGGAGCCCTCAGAAAATAGAGTTGTTTGAGAATTCAGTCTGATACCGACTATAAATTGACTCTTCTGTATAGATATCACAGATTTCTACGGCATAGCGATTGTGTTCTCTTTATGATAGAAATGTCTAGACGAGAGCCAAAAGTGAGAATTTGATTTTGAGTTGGTCTAACTCGTGAGCGTATCTCCGTGGCCGTAGTCGTCACCCACGAGGACAACCGCGATGGCGAGCACTTCTGCTGTCAGAAGTGCGGCTACGAGGTCAATGCGGACTACAATGCGGCGAAGAACGTCGGGCTACGGTATGCCCGGAAGCGCATACACAGTCTGCGTTCCGCGCCCACGTCGCGGAACGCAGACGCACCCGTAGATGTGTGTATACATGGTGGGACGTTGAACGGCGACGGTCCCCGGTCTTTTGCCGGAGACTGATCGCCGGGAGTCCACATCAAAGCCCCTCCCTCAACGAGCGAGGTTAGTTATGACCGAGCGAAGTAGGGAGGGGTCATTTACGAAGCTACGGTTCGGTTTGACATCCTCCCACGACTCAAGTCGTGGGATTCCCTCGCTCGGGGTCGGGCCGTCCGACCCGTCGGAGAGTCTTTTGCTGGTTCGTGCGAACCACGTCGGGACTTTCACGAGGGCGTGGCAACCCCGAACGACGCCGTTCCGGCGTCGTTCGTCCCGCTTGTGGCACACAGGCCGTGCCATCGGCCCGACTGCCATCGAAGCCACTTCGGCAGTCCCCGACCGGGTAGGTTTACTGTTTTTTGTTGACGGGGTACGCCAATTCAACCCCACTTTTCCCGTTCGAGTTGATCGTGTAAACGACCCTAGAGAGCCTAAGTCTTGTGGTTTCGGCAGTTGCGAAGGGCCACGGTACGGCCTACCGCTTAGACCCACGGCTGAAGTCGTGGGCTTCCGCTTACTCTCTGTCAGTAGCGAAGCTTCGTGCAGCGTCAAGGACGAGCGAGAGCGACTGCTCGACCGCCGATTGCTGTTCGGCCGACGGCCACGCGTTGCGGACGAAGTACTCCTGGCGGAACTCACGGCGCTCGGCCTCGGTCGCCGTCTCGATCCGGCGGGCGTAGTGGTTGCTCATGAAATCGGCGAACGCACGGGCGTTCGCGGCGTGAACGTCGCCGTGGCGTTCGGCGACGCGGGCGACCACGCGGTCGTTGTGAGCCGCGACGTGGAGCCAGTCGTCGGGATCGCCCGGTCCCGAGAGCCGGCGTTCGACCGCACGGTCGGTGTCGTCGATTCGGTCGGTCCGGACCGTTCCGTCGTCGATCCACTCGTCGGGATAGCAGACGAGCACCGCGTTCGTGTCGTCCTCACGGACGCGTGCGGTGAAGCCGTAGTCGGCGAGCACGGACGCGCGTTCTTCGCGGCACGCCTCACGCTCATCGCCGTCGGTCGCCGCGCGCGCGAGTCGAGTGAGTCGTTCGGCCTCGTCGACGACCGCGGTGGGGAGCTCACTCATCCTCGAACGCCTCGTTGGCGAGTCCGTCGGCACGATCGTTCGCCTCGCGCGGGACGTGTTCGATCGACCAGTCGTCGAACCCATCGAGGAGTTCGCGGACCCGAACCCGGCGCTCGCGGAGCGCGGGTTCGTTGGTGTTCCACGCCCCCCGGACCTGTTCGACGACGAGCTGGGAGTCGCCGCGGACGTCGGCCGTACCGAAGTCGTACTCGCGCGCGACCCCGAGTACTCGAAGGAGAGCCTCGTACTCCGCACGATTGTTGGTGGTGTCGTCGATGCGCTCGCTGCCCTCGTCGACGATCCCCTCGCTCGTGACGATGACCCACCCGATCGCCGCCGGTCCGGGGTTGCCGCGCGACGCGCCGTCGAAATAGCAGTGTGCGCGTCCGCCAGTCTCCCGGAGCAGCGCCGCGAGGCGGGTGGGATCGCTCCCCTGAATCACGACCTTCCCCTCGTAGGCGACCGCCGTCGCGCCGTCGCGCTCGGCGCGCCAGCGTTCGTGGTCGGTGTTGCCAGGCTCGATCGCTACGCCGGCGGCCGTCAGGCGTTCGCGGGCGTTGTCCACGTCGCACTCGATGACCGGCATTCGTCGAAACTCGCCGAGTGCAGCGGATAGCGTTTCCGGTTACGACGAGCAATCGTCGCGATTCGCCGGGGAGGAGCGATCGGTTCGCCCCCTCCCAAGGGTTTATGTCCTCGCACGATACTACTATAAAAGTGCAATGACACGGTCCACTCGTCAACGGGAGCGGCAGGCCGAGACCGAACACGAGGCGGACGAACGGGAGGGGGAGACGGAGGGGGTACGAAGCTGTCCCGAATGTGATTCTGAAAACTTAGTCAAAAGCGCCGACCGCGGAGAACTGGTCTGTGACGACTGCGGTCTCGTCGTCGAGGAGGAGAACATCGATCCCGGTCCGGAGTGGCGCGCGTTCAACCACGCCGAACGCCAGCAGAAATCCCGCGTGGGTGCGCCGACGACCCAGACGATGCACGACAAGGGGCTGACGACGACCATCGACTGGAAGGACAAGGACGCCTACGGCCGGTCTATCTCTTCGAAGAAACGCTCACAGATGCACCGGCTCCGAAAGTGGCAAGAGCGCATCCGGACCAAGGACGCCGGCGAGCGCAACCTCCAGTTCGCCCTCTCGGAAATCGACCGGATGGCGAGTGCACTCGGCGTTCCCCGCTCGGTACGCGAGGTCGCCTCCGTCATCTACCGGCGCGCACTCTCGGACGACCTCATTCGCGGGCGCTCGATCGAGGGCGTTGCGACCTCGGCGCTGTACGCTGCCTGTCGAAAGGAAGGCATCCCCCGAAGTCTCGAAGAGATCTCGGAAGTATCGCGCGTGAATCGCAAGGAGATCGGCCGCACGTATCGCTATATCTCCCAAGAACTCGGGCTCGAAATGCGTCCCGTCGATCCGAAAAAGTACGTTCCGCGCTTCTGTTCCGAACTCACCCTCTCCGAAGAAGTCCAGTCGAAAGCCAACGACATTATCGAGACCACCGCCGAGAAGGGATTGCTCTCGGGGAAATCCCCCACTGGGTACGCTGCCGCAGCGATCTACGCCGCCTCGCTGCTCTGCAACGAGAAGAAGACCCAGCGCGAGGTCGCGGACGTCGCCCAAGTGACCGAAGTCACCATCCGGAACCGGTATCAGGAGCAGATCGAGGCGATGGGGATTCACGGGTAGGACATCGCGTTTCCGAACAGTTTCGCCGAGCGGCGGGAGTTTAAATCGACACAGCCCCTCCCTTCTATCGATGCGGCTCGATGAGTACTTCGAGGAGATCGAGCGCGATGAGGCTGCAGAGCGCCGCGAGCTGGTGAAGGAGAAGTCCTACGCGATCACCGACTACCTCGAAGACGTCGAGCACGAGTTCGACCGCCGCGTGTCCGACGACGCGCTGCTCGGCTCCACGTCGCCGACGATCTTCGTCGGCCGGTCGTCGTACCCGAACGTCTCGACGGGGGTCCTCTCGCCGGTCGGCAACGAGGAGCGCGCCGCCGACTTCGAAACCGGCGGGCACTGGTACGATCGTGGGTTCTCGATCGAGGACGTGTTCCAGCACCGGACTGGGCTCGTGAACTCGACCCAGCGCGCCGAGGTGAGCAACGTCGCCGACGCGTGGAACGGGTTTCTGGGCACCCAGCGCGAGGTCGCGATCGCCGATCGGCCTGTCGATGTCGAGATCGGTCTCGACGGTCCACTCGACGTCGATTTCGAGGTCTCCGAGCAGGACGTCTCCTCGCCGACCGGGCCGCGTACTCGGGCGGAAAGCGCGACGCTAACCGAGAACCCCCACGTCCCGCAGCCGGTGAAAAAGACCCTCGAAGACGACGACTGGCGCGCGGCGGGCGCGATGAACTACCTCTACAACCGAGGGTTCGACGTCTACGACATCAACACCATCCTGTCTGCTGGCGCGCTCGGACAAGGTGCGAACCGACGGCTCGTCCCCACGCGGTGGTCGATCACCGCGGTCGACGACACTGTCGGGAAGTTTCTCAGGGGTGGACTCCGGAACGCAACCGCGGTCGACAAGACCGAGGTGTACTACAACGAATATTTGGGAAACAGGTTCTGGATCGTGCTCGCGCCGGGCAACTGGGAGTTCGAGCTGGTGGAGTTCAAAGCCCCCGGCAGCGTCTGGAACCCCGATCCCGATCGGGGGATGTGGATCGCCGCCGACCGCGAGGGCTACGACGGCCGGACCTCATATGTGGAGGAGACCGCGGGCGCGTACTACGCCGCGCGCCTCGGCGTGCTTGAACATCTCGACGAGCGCGACCGCCAGGCCTCGGTGCTGGTCTGTCGGCACGTCACGCCCGACTACTGGGGACCCACCGGCGTCTGGCAGGTGCGCGAATCCGTTAGGAACGCCTTCGGGGACGAACCAGGCACGGCCCAGTCGTTCGGGGCGGCGCTCCGGGAGCTCGCTCCGCGACTGCCCGTCTCGCTCGCGCGCCTCCGTCGGAAGTCCTCGATGGCGGCGGGCGTCCAGTCCCAGCTGGCGGAGTTCGGGTGAGCGTGGGTGGCCGTCGCTGATCGGTTGGTGCCGCCGATGGTCGGTCGCCATACGAGTGTACTGCAGTGGTGGGGTTTTTGCGTCCCGCCGCCCGACGATCCCATATGAGCACGACGGTCCGGACGGGCGGGGCGCGCGGCCGACTTCGCGCCGTTGGTGTCGGCGCGGCGATCACCGTAGCAGCCTTTCTGGCGGCGGTGCCGCTCGGCTTCGTGGTGGGAAACGCCGCCGGGCTGCTCGGCATCGAGTTCTCGCTCACGGCCGGGTTCGTCCTGAGCACGATCCTCCTGCAAGGCGTCGCCTTCCCACTGACCGCGTTCGGCTATCTCCGGTTGCGCGGGCTGTCCGTTTCGTTCGTGAAGGCACGCCTGCCGACGCTCCGTGACGTGCTCTGGATCGTGAGCGGCTACGTGCTGGTGTTCGCACTGGTGTTCGTGCTCCTCCTGCTCGTCGTCAACCTCGGTGTCCCCACCGCGAGCCGGACCGACCAAGCCGCACTTCAGGATCCGGGGACGCTGATCTGGCTCATTCCGCTCTCGTTGCTGGTGATCGGTCCGGGCGAGGAACTCCTCTTCCGGGGGATCATCCAGGGTCGCCTCCGGGAGTCGTTCGGCCCGGTTGGCGCGATCGTGCTCGCGAGCGCGACGTTCGCCCCGGCGCACATCCTCGCGCTCACCGGCTCGTACCAGGCACTCGCGGTCTCGATCTCGGTGCTGTTCGTCCCCGCGCTCGTCTTCGGTGTGACCTACGAACTCACCGACAACCTCGTGGTTCCATCGGTCATCCACGGCGCGTACAACGCGACCATCTTCGGGATCGTGTACATCGGGCTGCGCTACGGGCCGACGCAGCCAGCAGGGCTGCTATGACGATCGTAGTCGGGTAATATTCTGGCCGCTCCGGGCAGAAGTCTCAGGGCGGACGGGCCACCCGTCAGTTGGCTCTGAAGTCGGGGACACTCCCCGCGAACGGTTCTTTCGAGCCTGCCGAACCCGCCAGCGATGGCGCGACGGCTGAAGCGGGGGCCACCAACAAGCCCACGAGTTTGCTCGTGGGTAGCTGACACTGCCAGCAACACAGGACGACAAGAAGACAACCCTATTTTGCATTCGGTCGCAAGTCGAGGTATGTCGACGCAAAACGGAAGCAACTGGTCCGGCGAATCCGTGGGCCTGGCGTTCAGCCGACTCGCGTTGGGAATCATCTTCGTGGTGTCCGGGGTCGGGAAAGTGTTTGCAATGGGACCAAAAGCATCCGGTATCGACGCGTTCGCCGGAATGCTTGCCCAACTCGGCGTTCCGTTGCCGACCGTCACCGCTTGGGGTGTCGGAGTGCTTGAGTTGGTCGGTGGAGGATTGCTGTTGATCGGACTGCTCACCCGTCTCGTCGCCGCCTTGCTCGCCGTCGATATGGCCGTGGCAACGGTCTTAGTGCACCTTCCCAACGGTTTCGTCGTGTCGGATGGTGGGTACGAGTATACGTTCGTCCTCACGCTCAGCGCGCTTGGCCTCGCGTTGAGTGGCCCTGGTGTGCTATCAGTGAGACGAGCTCTCACCGGGTCGCAGTCGTCCACTTCTCATTGACATCCTCCCACGTCTGGAGTAATCAGCGGAGCAGCTGAATACTTCCAGTCATTGTTGAATGACCTCGTGAATCGCTACGCAGCACTGGATCAAGCGGGAGCGGTGACCACTCCGATCAGAGGTTCATACCGTATCCAGGCCACTCGAGCCGTGGTCGTTAGCGTCTGCGAAACAATAGCGTGTGAGTATGGATTCTCACTCAACCCGAACCAGCAAGTGCGAATCTCAGCACAGCGAGAGTGCCTCGGGATCAAGGCTCGAGACACTTCGACGCCAAAAGAACTACGAGTGTGCAACTGGCATGCACAACCGGGGAGTCCGCGATGGTTGGGAGTGCTCACCCACAACCCTCCCTCTCTACCGGATCGCGGTAGCGAGCGCGTTTGGCGTTGCCGGCGGGCGCTGTGCCCGAGGTGGCGACTCGGGAACGAACTTGGAGGCCGCAACCCACCACCGAAAGACATAGTTCCGAACGCGCCCGCCGCGAAAATCCATCTTCACCCCCGGGGTCAAGCCCCCAGGCACTCGGCCTGTAATATCAGTAGACAACGACGCGTCGCCAACCGCTCGGAACCGTTCTGTGGGTACGGCGTTTGAGGCGAACGCCGTCTGTGGACCTCGGTTGTTCGATTGGAAGCACCGATCAGTATGATGTTTGAACGACAAGCTCGACACTCCACATTCACACACGGATCTACCAGCCGATACGGTTCGAGGGGGTCGCTACTGGTCGCTTAGCAACTAGTTTAGTGTTCACAATCGGGTTCAATCCCCGCAAGAAGCACTGATGCGGGCGGATCGGATCCGAGTGTGAAGACCGGTTTTGGCTACTGGTCGACCCTTGTGGAGGGACCATCGAACAGTGCAGCCGATTCTGAGACGGGCGTTCACAGGCATTTGAATTCCTTAGAGAGTGGTTTTGAGAATCGCTGTTATCTGTCTACGGATGCACGCAACCGCTGGGCGATCGGCGATATCACCTGCAAACTTCACACTGAGAGAAAACCGCCAGACGGCAACCGTGTGTGAACTTTTGGCCGGTTCGAGTTGCCTCGTTCGTCCGATACCATCAACCGATCAACTTAATTCTCAAGACGAATCATGGCGATTCTCAGCCCCTCTACAGCGTGTTTTGATGGTTATCCCTTGGATCGTTTGTGCGTGCGCGGTAGCGGTGATCCGGTTCACACTCACATTCACGAGTAGTACATCGTCTCCCTTGCGGGCGAAAATACCGATTGTGAAACGGCTATCAACGGGTGAGAACGCACGAACCAACCTCTGCGTGTCGCTCACCGAGTCAAGACGACTGTGACTCGTGTGTCGGGAGTTCATCTGTTTGCCCGAGCGGTCAGACCGGCACCGGAAGCCACCGCAGCCAGCCGACGACCCGCTCGGGTGGCAACAACGGCGGGTGGAGCACGAGCCAGTCGAGAAGGATCAGTCCGAGGCCGTGAGCCACGACCGAGGGGAGGATCGAGTCGCTTCGGTAGTCGACCGCGCCGAAGAGCACGTCGGTGGGTCCCGAGAGGAGCAGCTCGATCGGCGGCTTCGCGGTGTGCTGGAGCGCGTAGAGCACGGGGCTGATGAACACGCTCTTCGGGCCGAGGTCGCTGACCCCGACACAGAGCAGCCCCCGGAAGTACGTCTCGGCCGCGATCACGATCACGAACTGGCCGATGGCGTGCGGGAGGAAGTCCCCGAGCGCTGCACTCGTTCCCCACATCGGGTAGTACGCCCGCACGGACGGCAGCGACGATCCCACGAGATAGAAGGGGAGCACGAACAGCGCGAGCAGCAAGGTGTTCTTGAGCGCCTGTCGGTCGACGCGCCACCCCAATCGCTCGCCGTACAGCCACGCCAGCACGCCCGGTCCGGCGAGATACACGATCGCGTCGCGAGCGGTGCGAGCCCACAGTTCGGAACTCCCCGCGGCGTCGTTCCAGGCCATCCACACGACCGCGAGGACGCCGCCCCACAGCAGCGATACCTGGACCCACGAGAGTCGGAGTCGATCGAACGTGCGGACCGCCACGACCTACTCGTCCGTGGTCGGCACCGGGCCGGTGCCGACGACCTCGTGGACGTGAGACTCGAACTCTTGGCGGCGCTCGAAGTACGTCTCGTCGATCTCGTCGAGCACGTCGTCGATCCGCCGTGGCCCCTCAGGCGTCCGGATCTCGGTGTCGCCGATCCGGCGTTCGAGCCGTGACTTCTCCATCCCCCACGTCAGTCGTGAGGTCGCCCGCGCCAGCGGGACCCCCTCGATCGATTCGCTCTCGCCGAGTTCGACGACTGGTCCGTCCTCGTCTTCGCCGTTGTCGTCGTCAGCCATACCCCCACTCTCACCGCGGGCGGATTAGAGGTTTCGGAACCGACTTTTTTACTGTGCTACGAGACGGCGAAGCCGTCTCGGCATGACGAAAGACGCTTCGCGTCTTTCGAACCACGTCGGGTCTCCTCGTAAAAACCTCTCGACTAAAAACACCCGCTCGCACACCCCTCCGGGGTTCGCTCGCGGTACAACTACTGGCGCTTTCCGCAACCGCTCCACAACCGCCAACCGCACAGCACCGCCCGAGCCCTCGCTCCCTTCGGTCGCTCGCCCTCGATCCTCCAGGCCCGCACCGCAACCACCCACCGCCACCACAACCAAACGGCCAAATCGAGAGCTATCGGCCCTCGAACTCCGGCTCCTCGTTCGCCATGAACGCCTCAGCGCCCGCTCGGTGATCCTGAGTCTCGAACACCGCAGCCTGGGCCGCGGCCTCGTTGTCCATCGCCTGGTCGAGCGAGCTCTCCATCCCTTGCCGGATGAGCCGCTTCGAGGTCTGGAGTGCCACCGTCGGTCCCGTGGCGATCTGCTCGATCAGCTCGTCGGCGCGCTCGTCGAACGCGTCATCTGGATACACGTGAGTGAACAGCCCGAGCGACTCGGCCCGGTCCGCCTCGACGAGTTCACCAGTGAAGACGAGTTCTTTGGCCGTGTTCTCGCCCACGATCCGTGGCAGGAAGTAGGAAGTTCCTGAATCGACTGCGAGCCCGACCTGCCGGAAACCGAAGCTGATCCGGGCGTCCTCGGTTGCCACCTGAAGATCGCAGGCGATCGCGAGGTTCGCACCCGCTCCGAACGCCACACCGTCGATCTTCGCGACCGTCGGCAGCGGACACTCCGCAATGCGCTTCACCGCACGACTGGTCTCTTGAGTGATCCGCCGAACCGCCTCGTCGAGTGTGGTCTCGCCCGCGAGCCGCTCGGCCATCGCGTTGACGTCGCCCCCGGCCGAGAACGCGCCGCCAGCGCCGCGAACCACGAGGCACCGCGCGTCGCGGTCTTCGAGGCGCTCGACCGCGTCGATGATCCCGCACGCGATCTCGCTCGTCAGCGGGTTGCGCATCTCGGGGCGGTTCAGCGTCAGCGTCGCAACCCCCTCGGCGACATCGAGCACCACCGGCTCGTCGCTCGATTCATCACTCATTCGGCCGCCTCCGCGTCCGCTTCGCTCGCCTCGCGCTCGCGGAGCTCGAACTTCTGGACCTTACCGGTGGTCGTCCGCGGGAGTTCCTCGACGAACGCGACCTCGCGGGGGTGTTTGTACTCCGCGAGGTTGTCGAGGCAGTATTCCTTGATTTCCTCGGCAGTAACGTCGCTATCGGGAACTGGCACCACGAACGCTTTCACGGTCTCGCCGCGGCGCTCGTCGGGGATCCCGACCACGGCGGCATCGGCGACGTTCGGGTGTTCGAACAGCAACTCCTCGACCTCGCGAGGGTAGACGTTGTACCCGCCGGTGACGATGACGTGTTTCTCCCGGTCGACGATGTAGAAGAACTCGTCCTCGTCGCTGTAGCCGACGTCGCCGGTGTGGAACCAGCGTTTGCCGTCGTGCTCGGTGAAAACCTCCTCGTTGGCCTCGGGCCGATCGTGGTAGCCAGCCATCACGTTCGGACCCGCGATCACGAGCTCGCCGGTGATCGCGTCGAGGTCGGTCTCGCTTTCGTCGACCGGCCCCTCCGCGACCGGTTCGACTGGCTCGAAGTCCTCGTCGACCACCATCGAGTCGACCCCCGGTAGCGACTGGCCGATACTGCCGACTCGCCGCGCGTCAGGGCTGTTGAAGTGGGTCACCGGCGAGGTCTCGGTCAGGCCGTAGCCCTCGTAGAGTTCGATTCCGAACTGTGCCTCGAACTGTCGGAGCACCTCGACCGGGAGGCTGCTCCCACCCGAGTTCACGAACCGGAGCGACGAGAGATCGAACTCGTCGACGTTCGGCTGGTTGATGACGTCGTTGTACATCGCGGGCACGCCCTGCATGATCGTGAGTGCCTCCGACTCGATCAGTCCGAGGGCGGTCTGGGCGTCCCACTCCGGCAGCGGGTAGTACGCCGCGCCGGCGAACAGCGAGGTGTTCATCACCACAGTCATCCCGTAGATGTGAAAGAGCGGGAGCACGCCCAAAGAACGGTCGTCGGTGGTAGTGCCACCGGGCAAGAGATCCATCGCCATCCGTGCGTTCGAGGCGAGATTCTCGTGGGTCAGGAGCACACCCTTCGGCTGGCCGGTCGTCCCGGAGGTGTACGGCTGCACCGCCACGTCGTCGTCCGCCCGCTCAACCACGTCGGGTGCATCCGCGACGAGGAACTCCTCGAACTGCGTCGCGCCTTCTGCGTCACCCCCGACGCTAACGACGTGTTCGACGGCTGTGTCGTCACGGACTTGCTCGACGATCGGGACGAGATCCGACAGCGTGACGACCAGTTCCGCCCCGCTGTCCGAGAGGAGATGGTCGATCTCACGGGACTTGTACTGTGGGTTCATCGGCACCACGACCGCGCCTGCTCGGAGCGCGCCGTGGAAGGCGATCACGAACTGCGGGAGGTTCGGGAGGTAGACTCCGACCCGATCACCGGAACCGATCCCTGCCTCCGAAAGTCCGGCGGCGAACGCACCCGTCTGCGACCAGAACTCTTCGTAGCTCAGATCGGTCCCGTCGTAGTGAATCGCGGTTTCCTCGGGATGTTCTACTGCCGTGGATTCGACGTTCGTGACGAGATTTGTCATGGTTTCTCGTGGGACGTGGACGCCCGCCGGCTAAAGCGTTGCCCCGTGATGAACCAATGGTTGCCACGAAGCCATCGAGAGTTACCGATCGTAATCGAGCCGCGGCTCCAGTTCGGAAGTACCGGAAACCTCGGCTATCCACCGAGGTAGACGTCGTGGATGTACTCGTCCTCGCGGAGCTCCGCGGGTGCACCCTCGCGGACGATCTCGCCGTTTTCGAGCAGCGCGATCCGGTCGGCGTGGTCCATCGCGAACGTCACGTTCTGCTCGCAGAGCAGGATCGTGACGCCGGCCTCCTGGATGCGGTCGAGGCCGTCGCTGATGTCGTCGAGCACCACGGGCGCGAGTCCGAGCGTGGGTTCGTCGAGCACGAGGAGGTCGGGCGAGCTCATCAGCGCCCGACCAATGGCGAGCATCTGCTGTTCGCCCCCGCTCATCGTCCGGGCGTGCTGGTCGGCGCGCTCTTCGAGCACGGGGAAGAGGTCGTAGACGAACGATCGGCGCTCGTCGGCGTTCCCGCGCCGGAACGTGCCGAGCGAGAGGTTGTCGGCGACGCTCATGTGACCGAAGAGGTCGCGCTCCTCGGTACAGTGGATCAGTCCCTCGCTCACGAGGTCGCTGGTCGAGCGCGTCGACACTTCGGTGTCGTAGTAGCGAACGCTGCCCTCGTAGCCGTGAAACCCCGAGACGGTCTCGGCAAGCGTCGTCTTCCCCGCACCGTTGGGACCGATCACCGAGACGATCTCGCCGCTTCCCACCCGAAGATCGATTCCGCGGAGCGCGGCCACCTTGCCGTACGAGACCCGGAGATCCTCGATCGCGAGCGGCGTCTCGGTCCCGGCTTCGCGGCCGGTTTGCTCGCTGCCATCGCCCTCGTCGGCTTGCCTGGCCCCGTCGGAATCACCGGCAGCGTCGGTGCTCATAGCCCCCCTCCGAGGTACGCCTTCTGAACCTCCTCGTTCGCCCGGATCTCCTCGGGCGTGCCCGACGCGAGCTTCGAGCCGAACCGGATCACGATCGCACGGTCGATCAGCGAAAGCAGCCCGCGCATGTTGTGATCGACCACCACCAAGGTCAACCCCTCGTCGCGGAGGTCGGTGAGGAGCCCGGAGACGTCCTCGACCTCACCTCCCGAAAGCCCGGCGAACGGCTCGTCGATCAGGAGGAGGTCGGGATCGGTCGCAAGCGCCCGGGCGAGTTCGAGCCGGAGAAGCCCGGCGTGGGGGAGTTCACTCGGTGAGAGTTCCATCCGATCGCCGAGCCCGACCCGCTTGCAGATCGCCCGTGCTCGTTCACGCAACCCACCGCGAAAACCCGACAGCGAGAAGAGTTTGTCGGGTGTGAGCGCGAGCGCGACGTTGTCGATCACCGACCGGTCTTCGAGCGGCCGGAACGACTGGAACGTCCGTGCGAGACCGCGTTTCACCATCCCGTGGGCCGCAGTGCCGGTGACGTCCTCTCCATCGTAGTGGACTGTCCCGGCGGTCGGCGGGTAGACGCCGGTGACGCAGTTGAACGTCGTCGACTTCCCCGCCCCGTTCGGGCCGATGAATCCGAGTATTTCGCCCTCCTCGACTGCGAAGGAGAGGTCGTCGACCGCGGTCAGTCCCCCGAAGCGCTTCGTGACGTTCTGGAGGACGAGCAGTCCGTCGTCCGGTCCGTAGGCGTCGCTCGTCGTTTCGCCCTCGCGCTCGGCGGTCGTCGACCTATCAGGCTCGCTCTCGTTGGTTCGCGTTCCGTTCGTCTCGCTTTCGTTCGTCGCGTCGGCGCTCGGTTCAGTACTCATTCGTCATCACCACCGTCGAATCGGTCGTTCAGCGCGTCCAACGCGCGTCGATACCGTTCGGCTGTCTGTTCGATGGGGTTCGTCGTGTCATCGGTTGTGGCCGCACCGTCGGCATCACGACCGCCATCGGTGGCAACGGTTTCGCCACCACGAGCCCGCCGCAGCCCGCGCCGGCCGGTCCGGATCGCCCATGGGAAGATGCCCTGCGGGAGGAAGTAGACGATCACCATCGCCAGCAGCGCGAACAGCAGCAGGCTCGCCTCGTTGATCCCGACGTCGACGAGGGGAATGGTGGCGTCCTGCTGGTTCAGCAGATCGTTGGTGAAGTAGAAGAACACGCCGCCGAGCCCCGCGCCAACGATCGTGCCCATCCCACCGAGGATCGCCGCGATCAGCACTTCGATGCTCACGATAAGCCCGAGGAGCTGGCTCGGCTGGGGGCTGCCGACCGGGGTGTGGACGAACATCGCGCCCGCGAGCCCGCCGACCGCCGCGCTCAGCACGAACGCGAACACCTTGAACTTCGCCACGTCGAGGCCGGCCGCCGCGACCGCGTCCTCGTCCTCCCGGATCGCGGTCAACACCGAGCCGAGTCCCGAGCGCATGAGCAGAAGGAGCCCCAGCATGACGGCGAGGAAGAGGCCGAGCGCGATGTAGTAGTTCGCGACGACCACCAGCTCGAACTCGTCGGCGGTGACGAGGCTCGCGGGCGAACTCAAGCCGAGCTCGCCACCGAAGATCCCGCCGTAGACGATGAACACCTGGAGCAGGATGAGCGGTGCGACCAGGGTCACGAGCGAGAGGTACGGCCCGCGGAGCCGGAGTGCGGGCACGCCGATCAGCACGCCCGCGACCGCCGCGATCACCACACCTGCGGGAATCGAGAGCGTCGGCGTGACGCCGTGACCGAGGTTGAGCAGCGCCGAGGTGTACCCCCCGACCGCGAAGAAGATCGCGTGGCCGAAACTGATCTCGCCGGTGTACCCCGACACCGTGTCCCAGCTCATCGCGAACAGCCCGAAGTAGAGCGCCCCGATGAGGACGAGGAGCTGGGTCGTCGACACCCCGACGAACGGCAGGACAGCGAACAGCACGACGCCGAGGAGTCCGACGAGGTAGCGCGGGGCGAGCAGCGACCCGAACAGCGACGGCTCGTCGGTCGTTTCGGGCGTTCCCTCGACCGCCTCGCCGGAGAGGTTCTCGTCCGCCATCTACGCCTCCGCAAGCTCCCGGCCGAACAGGCCTTCGGGGCGGACGAGCAGTACCAACACGAGGATCACGAGGCCGGCGAGCCCACTAAGTCGCGGGTCGATCGCCGAGGTGGTGATGACTTCGAGGAAGCCGATGACGTACGCCGCCACTAGGCTTCCGCGAATGGAGCCGAGCCCGCCGAGCACCACGATCGAAAAGGAGAGGATGAGCGGCTCGCGTCCCATCGCCCAGTTCGCGGTCTGGTACGATCCCAAAAAGAGGCCGGCGAGCCCGGCGAGGACCCCGGCGATGGCCCACGTGTAGAGGTTGATCCGACCGCTCTCGATCCCGACGAGCGCCGCCCCGCGCGGGCTCATGCTGGTGGCGAGGATCGCCTTCCCGGTTTTCGAGTAGTTGATGAACGCGAACAGTCCGGCGATCAGCACCCACGAGAGCGCGACCGCCACCAACAAATTGTTCTGGACGGCGTTACCGAGGATTTCGGTGTTGCCGGAGACGAGCGCGGGGATCGCCCGAGGCTGGCTCCCTTCGACGATCCTGACGACCTCCTCGACGACGATCGAGGCCAGGAGCGTGAGTATCATCACGACGATGATGTTGTCGCTCCGTCGCTCGGCGAACCCCTTGTAGAGAAGCACGCTGAACAGCGCCGGGACCGCGATCGCCGCGAGTACGCCCGCCCAGATACCGAATCCGGCAGTCGTGACGTAGTAGGCGGCGAACGCACCGATCGTGATGACCGCGCCGTGCGCGAGGTTGATGGTCCCGCCGACGCCGAAGATCATCGTGAAGCCGATCGCGACCAGCGCGTACAGCGAGCTGATCACCACTCCGTTGATGACGATGTTGGCGACGTCGACCATCGATCAGATCCAGGCGGGCGGCTGGTAGTCGGCGGTCTTGTACTGTTCGGGCCAGATGACTTCCTGGACCCCGCCGCCGTCCTCGCCCTCCTGCCACTGGAGAAAGACCGGGTAGATGGCGTCCTCGCTGTAGATCGGGTCGTGGGGATGATTCTCATCGCGACCGTAGAACTGGAGGTTCCCCGTCGTCGCGGTGAACGAGGCCTCCTCCATCGCCGACACCAGCTCGTCGGCGTCGGTCGTGCCCGTCTGCTCGACCATCGCGGCGTAGAGTTTGACCGCATCGTACGCGATATAGCCGGTGTAGACCGGGTAGCTGTCGTACTCCTCGTTGTAGGCCTCGACGAACGGCTGGGTCTTCTCGGTGACCTCGCTCTGTGGCGTCGCGGAGGTCTGGGTCACGCCGTAGAGACAGGCCCCGTTGACCGCCTCGTAGTAGGAGGGAAGCTGCATCGGGACGTGGATACCCGCGAACCCGAAGGGACGTTGCTGCTTGGCCCACTGGACCACCGCCTCGGTTCCGGTGTGGGCCATCGCGGTGAACATCCCGCTCGCATCCGAACTCTGGACGTCGTCGAACAGCGGCCCGAAGTTCGTCGTTCCGCTCGCGTAGCGTTGATTGCCCGCCACCTCGACGCCGACCTCGCTGAGGCTCTCGTTGAACAGCTCCGAGATCGGCTCGGTCCACGTGTAGTCCTCGACCATCGCGTACGTCGAATCCCAGCCCATCGCCTCGAAGTTGGCCTCCCCGAAGTCGATCAGGTTCCGGCCGAGATCGAGGTCGTTGAGCGGCCCCGCCCGGAAGTGGTATTTGAACTGCTCGTAGTCCTCCGCGATCATCGCCGAGACCTCCGTGCTCGCCGCACCGGCCGTGAGGTGGACCGTCTGCTGTTGGGCGATGTCGTCCATGATGTTCAGGAGAACCTCGCTGGTGAACACGCCGGTCGTGACGTCGGCATCCTGGTTCAGAACGAGCTCGCGGTAGCGCTGCTGGCCGGTCGACGGGTCTTCCTCGGTGTTCCCGACCGCCAACTCGACCTCCGCACCACCGATCCCGCCGTTCTCGTTGATCTCCGCGACCGCGAGCTCCGCGCCGTTGACGATCGAGCCACCGATGGGATCGTTCTCCGGGTTCGGGGCCAGCGCACCGATCGTGATCGGGCCTTCGATATCGGCGCTCCCGCCGGAGCCACCCGATGCGTTGCCGCTACCGCCGCTGGTCCCGTTATCGCCGCCACCGTCGGAGCCGTTGCCACCGGAGCCGGTCCCACCACTGCCACCGGAACCGTTGCCGCCACCGCCCGTTCCGGAGCCGCTCTCCCCGGAACCGCCACCGGAGCCACCACCACCAGAACCACCGTCGTCGCCGCCACCGAGGCTGAGACAGCCGGCAACCGCCGTCCCAACCGCTGCGCCGCCGGTTGCCTTCAGAAACGTCCGTCGACTACTGCGTCCATCGTCAGCAGAAGAGTCGTTGCCACGCTCGCCGTTCGATTCGTTACCATTGTTAACCATTGGTACTCTGTGACTAGGACACATTGTTCATAAAAGTACCGGATGGTACAGTTCGTGAAGCGACAGATCGGTATTTCGTGGTTGCCTGGTGCCGGACGGGCTCATCCGAGCTAGTTCCAGGATATCGATGGGTAGAACCCCATGAACGGACGGCAAGCGAACCGGAGTCAGCAGATCGATCCCGACCACAGTTTAACAATGATGAGCTGATTCCGGGATTCGCTGACCAGTGGCGATGGAGTTAACTCCGTGCCGAGTGGCTCGCTATGCATGGACGCCAGTGAGATCGAGCGTGTCGCGGTGCTCGGCGCGGGCAATATGGGCCACGGCATCACCGAAGTCGTCGCGATCGCGGGCTACGACGTGACGATGCGCGATGTCGAACAGGAGTTCGTCGACTCGGGCTACGAGGACATCGAGTGGAGTCTCGACAAGCTCGACGAGAAGGACCGGATCGACGAATCCGCCGACGAGGTGCTCGATCGGATCGACACCACGACCGATCTGGAGACAGCGGTCGGTGACGTCGATCTCGTGATCGAGGCCGCACCCGAGCGGATGGCGCTCAAACAGGAGATCTACGGCGAACTCGACGATCTCACGCCCGACGAGGCGATCCTCGCCTCCAACACTTCGTCGCTCTCGATCACTGAGATCGCCACCGCGGTCGAGGACCCCGAGCGCGTGGTCGGCACTCACTTCTTCAACCCACCGGTGAAGATGGACCTCGTCGAGGTGATCTACGGCGAGCGGACGTCGGACGAGACCGCCGACGCCGCCCACGACTTCGTCGAATCCCTCGACAAGACGCCGATCTACGTCCGGAAGGACGTTCAAGGATTCGTGGTCAACAGCGTTCTGGGACCGTTCATGGTCGAGCCGGCGTGGATGGTCTCGAACGGCGAGGCCACCATCCAGGAAGCCGATGCCGCGATGGTCCATCAGCGCGGCTATCCGATGGGACCGTTCGAACTCGGCGATCTGACCGGGATCGACATCGGTTACTCGGTTCGAGAGGAGGCCGGGATCGAGAACCCGCCGCTGATCGAGGAGAAGGTCGAAGCCGAGGAGCTGGGCCGGAAGACCGGAAAAGGGTACTACGACTACGAGGAGGGCGACGGTCCCGACTACGAACAGGACGACGGCGAGGGGTTCGACACGCTCCGCGTCGAGGCACAGATGGTGAACGAAGCCGCGAAACTCATCGGCAACGACGTCGCGACCGCGGAGGCGATCGACACCGGAATGCGCCTCGGGGCCGGGTTCCCCGAGGGGCCGTGCCGGCGCGCCGACGACATCGGGCTCGATCGGATCCTCGAAAAGCTCGAAGCGCTCCACGACGAGACCGGCGAGGAGCGATTTGC
>NZ_AOMD01000002.1 GCF_000336915.1 Halococcus saccharolyticus DSM 5350
ACGAGATCGATCACCTCCTTTCGACGACTGATCCGGACGAGATTCGCTGCGTTACCATCGAGGGCACCGGAGAGCGCGCGTTCTCGGCGGGCGCGGACGTCACCGGGTTCGCCGACACCGAGCCCGCCGACGTGCTCCGCGCGACGCCGACCTACGAGACCGTCGCGGAGTTTCCCCGACCCGTGGTCGCGAAGATCGAGGGGTACTGCCTCGGCGGCGGCCACGAACTCGCCTTGGCATGTGACATGCGGATCGCGACCGAAGGTTCGACGTTCGGCCAGCCCGAGATCGGGCTCGGCCTGATCCCCGGCGGCGGCGCGACCCAGCGACTCACCCGCCTCGTGGGGGCCGCGCGCGCAAAGGAACTCGTCTTCCGCGGCCACCAGATCGACGCCGCGACCGCAGCCGACTGGGGGATGATCAATCGTGCGGTGCCAGGCGACGAACTCGACGACGCCGTAGAAGAAGTCGTCTCGGACATCGTGAACGGCCCGCCCGTGGGCCTCGAAGTCGCGAAGAAAGTGATGAACGAGGGCGCGGACGCCGATCTCGACGCCGCCCTCACGCTCGAACGCCAGGGGTTCTCGATCCTGATGGGGACCGACGACGTGGCCGAGGGCACCGCCGCGTTCCGCGAGGACCGCGACCCCGAGTTCGAAGGACGCTGACCGTTCGAACCAGATCGAAATCCCTTTGATCGCTGTCTCAGGCCCGTTTCTGGATCTCTTCGCGCAGGAGTTCGCTCACGGTGTCGCCCTCCGCGCGGCCGCCGAGCGCACCCATGCACTCGCCCATCAGTCCGGAGAACGCGCCCATTCCCTCCGTTTCGACCTGGTCCGCGTTCCGCTCGACGACCTCGACGACGACCTCGCGGACCTCCTCGCTCCCCGCACTTCCGAGTCCCTCGCGTTCCGCCGCCTCGGTCGGCGAGAGTTCCGGATTCTCGGCGAGCGCCGTGAGGAGATCGGGCAGCCCCTCGGTCGTGACCTCGCCAGCGGTAAGTAGTGAGAAAGCATCGAGAAACCGCTCGTCGTCGAGTTGCTCGACCGGAACGCCGTCGCGCCGGAGTTCGGTGACGGTGCTCTCGACCGTTTGAGCCGCGAGCGTGGGGTCGACGCCCTGCCCGACCGCCGCCTCGAACAGACTCATCCGGCGGCCGTACGCGACCTGTTCGGCGAGACCGGCATCGAGACCGTGTTCGGATTCGTACCGCTCGACTTTCTCGGTCAGGAGTTCCGGGGGTTCGACGTTCTCGATGTCGAGTTCTACAGGGGGAACGTCGGTCTCGGGGTACATCCGCGCCGCGCCAGGCAGCGGGCGGAGATACTCCGAAGTGGTCTCCTGGACTCCGCGAGTCTCCTCCGGCACGCCCGTGATCGCCGCGCGGGCGCGCTCCGCGACCGCCTCGATCGCCGCCGCGGCCGGTTCGGGGGCGGCGGCGACCATCGCCACCGCGTCGTCCTCGTCCGCGTCGACCGCGTTCCGGAGCGCGTCGACCTCGCTTTCGGTCACGCCGTACGCCGGGAGCTCGTCGGTGTGGAAGATCCCGCCGACACCGTGGCGCTTGGCGTGATCGGCGAACTCGGTGCCGAGCCGGCGATCGGGCTGGATTTCGCGACCCACGAGCCCTGCGAACCCCTCCAGTCGAACGGCCATCGCGCGGCCGTCGCCAGAAAGCGCGCCACCGATCACGCCGCTCTCCGTCTCGGCGAAGACGTCGGTCACGTCCTCGGGATCACCGACGCTCGCATCCCGATCGGAGAGTGCGTCACGGATCGCGAGGAGTTCGACCTGTCTGTGGACCTCTTCGGCCACAATCTCGTCGATATCGTCAAGGCTCTGGACTCCCTTGAGTTCGACGCGCGCACCCGCCGCGATCGAGACGTTGACGTCCTGGCGGATGGTGCCGAGGCCGCGCTTCACGGTGCCAGTCGAGCGTAACAACATCCCGATTCGTTCGGCGGCCTCCTTCGCCTGTGCGGGCGAGGTGATGTCGGGTCGAGTGCCGATCTCGACGAGCGGGATTCCCAACCGATCGAGGGCATATCGAACGCCCGAGTCAGTCTCGTCGACGCGACCGGCGCTCTCCTCTTCGAGCATGAGATCCTCGATTTCAACTGTGCCCGCCGAGGTCTCGATCGCGCCGTCGTCCGCGACGAGCGCCGAGCGTTGAAAGCCCGCCGTGTTCGAGCCGTCGATCACGAGCTTGCGCATGACGTGGGCCTGGTCGATCGGCGTCATGTCGAGCAGGGCGGCGATTTCGAGCGCCACCTCGACCGCCTCGCCGTCGATTCGCCCCGGCGGCTCGTCGTCGGCCTCGACCAGACAGGTGGAGTCAAAGGCGAGGTACTCGAACTCGCGCTCGACGCTCGCCTCCTCCAGCGCGGCGACGTCGATCTCGCCGAGTTCGCTCCGTGTGGGGTGGAGGTATCGGCGGAACCGATGGGTCGAGTTGCCGGGCTCACGTCGATCGGTCGGACAGCCACAGAACAGTTTGGTCTCGGTGTCGAGCTGTTGGTGAATTTCGAGACCCGCGACGAGGCCCAGCTCCTCGTAGTCGTGGTCGTGACCCGGATCATCGTCGGGATCGTGGTCTGACTCCGCGCTCATTGAGGCGACCTGCGGCGCGGAGCGACAAAAACCCGTCCAGTCGTCGCGGCGCGATACCGGCCATCGGATGCGACGGCGTCTCGGCGTTCACGCGGGCCAGTCAATGACAGATGTGGGGTTGATCACACGGAACGTATGCGTTTTTATTCCACATATCGTGGGAATTGTCGCACAATATCCAAGTCACACATCCATCAGTAGCAGCGCTCGAAACAGTTGGAGCAACCACACCAACGATTGGCGACGTGTTGATGTCGGCGGAAAAGACGGGCAGTGATCGCCACCGCATCGATCACTCACCCGGAACAGTACGGTGGCTGGTGTGGTATGTGGAAGACCCACAACTTTAGTCGTGGGTCGCCTGACAATCGAATCAATGGACGCCGACGACGCGATCGATCCGCCACCCGCGTTCCGCAAACGGGCCACCCTGACGAGTGACCCACGTGAGCACTTCAGCGATGAGTGGCCCGAAGCGTGGGATGCCGCCGGCGACCTCCTCGATTGGTTCGAATCGTACGACGCGGTTCTCGACGACGAAACACCGCCGTTCGAATGGTTCGGTGGTGGGACGCTCAACGCCAGCCACGAGTGTCTCGACCGCCATCTCGACGAGCGGAAAAATCGCCTCGCGATCCGGTGGGAGGGACAGCTCGGCGAGACACGCACCTACACCTACCTCGATCTCCATCGCGAGGTCAACGAGTTCGCGGCGGCCCTCCGCGAACGCGGTGTCGGGGAAGACGACGTCGTCACGCTCTATCTGCCGGTGGTCCCCGAACTGGTGGTGGGAATGCTCGCCTGTGCGCGCCTCGGTGCACCGCACAACGTCGTTTCCGCGGGCTTTTCGGCTGACGCGCTGGCGGCACGGATGGAGCGTGCCGATTCGTGCTTTCTCGTGACCTGTGATGGGTACTACCGACGCGGTGACGCGGTCAACCAGAAGCGCCGTGCGGACAACGCTCGATTGGCCATCGACCACGATCTCGAAGCCACCGTCGTCGTCGAACGACTCGGCGACACCCAACTCGGGGCCAACCAGTACGAGTACAGTCAGTTGCTCGCTGCCAACGCTGGGCGCGAAATCGAACCGGTCGCCCGCGACTCGACGGAGACGCTGTTTTTGATCTACACATCCGGGACAACCGGAGAGCCGAAGTCCGTCACGCACACCACCGGTGGCTATCTCGCTCACGTCGCGTGGACCGCACGCAACGTGCTCGATATCACGTCCACGGACACCTACTGGTGTTCGGCCGATATCGGTTGGATCACCGGCCACTCCTACATCGTCTACGGTCCGCTGAGTTTAGGAACGACGACCATGCTCTACGAGGGGACCGCCGATCATCTTCGAAAGGATCGACTCTTCTCGATCATCGAACGCAACGCTGTCGACATCCTTTATACGGCACCGACAGCGATTCGATCGTTCATGAAGTGGGGCGAGGAGTACCCCGCCCGCCACGATTTATCGAGCCTCCGGCTACTCGGCACCGTCGGCAAACCCATCGACCCGCGAGCGTGGAAGTGGTACTACACCCACGTTGGGGGCGAGTCGTGTCCTGTCGTCGACACGTGGTGGCAGACCGAAACAGGGGCCATCCTCGTCTCGACGCTGCCCGGTATCGATACGATGAAACCCGGCTCCGCCGGGCCGCCGTTACCGGGTATCGACGCCGCCATCGTCGGCCCGGACGGCAGCGAGCAGCCAGTCGGCGAGAGAGGTATGCTCGCGGTCAGGACGCCGTGGCCGGGAATGCCCCGAGAACTCGCAGAGGCGACCGACTGGGGGGCGAGTGCCGTTGCGGGCGATGAGTGGCGGTACATCGCGGGCGACGAGGCGATCGCCGACGATGACGGATACATTCGTGTTCTCGGTCGGCGGGACGACGCCATCACCGTCGCCAACCAGCGAATCGGGATCGCGGAAATAGAGAGCGCCGTCGTCAGCGTTGAGGGTATCGCCGAGGCCGCAGTCGTCGGCGTCGATCACTCGACGCGGGAAACGGCGGTGTACGCCTACGTCAACCCGGCGACACAGCAGGCTGCCGACGATGCACTCCACGAGGCGGTTATCGCTGCCGTCGAGGAGGCGATCGGACCAATGGCCAGTCCCGAACGAGTCATCTTCACGCCAGAACTCCCGAAGACCCGTTCGGGAAAGATCATGCGCCGGCTGTTGGAATCCGTCGCCAACGATGAAGACTACGGCGACCTCAGCGCGCTACGCAACCCCGAAGTCGTCGGCGAACTCCGCTCGAATGACGATGAGATTTCGAATGAATAGATTGTTCCGAAACTTCACTACCGTTTTGGAGAACCATGCGGGAGCCAACAGCGGCGAGCGGGCGTAGCGACCGTAGCACCTATTTCGCTTCTCAAAATAGAATCGAAACAGAATGGATGGGCTAGCCCAGTTCCTCTGTACGGGTGGCTACGAGCGTCTTCGTCGGGCGACCCGGACCCACCGTGGCGATCTCGTTGTCCGACTGTGTGGAGAGGTCGGACTTCAGCCGAGTGAAGTGGTTGCCATCAGCCCCGCCGACGTTCGCCAAACAGGCACAACACGGCTGCTCGACGTTGGAGACCGCGAAGCATTCGTTCCAGCAGCGGTGGCCCATTCGATACAGAAGTACGCCCAGTCGGTCGACGATACCGACCCACTCGTGGACGTCTCGGAGCGTCGTATCCAGATGTTGGTCAGCGAGAGCGGCACGCGAGCCGCTGACGCGACCGGCGACAACCGATTCCGGGACGTCTCGACACGGAACCTCCGGGCCGCCCACGCCCGTCAACTGTTACACGACGGTGTTGATGCACGAATCGTCCTCGCAGTGACTGCCTACGAACGGGTGGCCGCGCTGGAACCCTACCTCCCGACTCCGGATCGTGAGACGGTCGCGGCGGCTCTCTCGGGGAAAAGTGCACTGACAGCTGACGGCCTACCCGCCTGGCTCCGGCGAGCAGTGCGTGTCGTGGCCGATGTGGGGGAGGAGCTCATGGTCGCCACTAGCGCATCGGACATCCACGAGACGGTCTGTGGCCGACTGGCTGATACGGACGGCTATCGCTTCGCATGGATCGCGGAGACGACTGGCGATGGTCTCACGGTTCGGGCACACGCCGGCGTCGCAGCCAACAGTGTCGACCAAATGCTTGCCGACCGGAGCGACCTCGTCACCGACGTGGTCGAGGAGCAGACAATCCGAACCGTAGATGTCGGGGACACCACGCTACTTGCTGTTCCACTCGCCGGGGAGATGACCCGTGGCCTGCTCGGAATTGGAACGCTTCGGGAAGACGTCGACGCTATCGAGCGTGACTTACTCGGTGCGCTCGGTGCACAGGTCGGTCACGCACTCGCCGTGATCGAGCATCGACGGCTGTTGCTCGCCGATACAGTGACCGAACTGACGTTCGATATCGGGCGCGAGGCAGCGTTCCTGCCCGAAACCGCGGCTACACTCGACTGTGAGTTCGAACTCGTCGGCATCGTCCCCGCCGACGAGGGGGTGCTCTGTTATGTCACCACCCGAGCGGTCACACCGGATGCGGTCTTCGAACGCGCGAGCACTACCGATGAGGTGAGTGACGTTCGGTTCGTCAGCGACGACGAGACGGGCATGCTGCTCGAGCTCATGCTTCGGCGTTCCCCGATTCGGACGTTCGCGAAGCTCGGTGGCCAGATTCGATCCTACGAGGTTGGGTCGCAGGGTGGGCAGTTGGTCGGAGAAACACCGACCGACGCAAACGTTCGGAGTATCGTCGAGACCATGACAGATACGTTTCCCACGGCCCATCTGACGGCGAAACGGGAAACCGAACCCGAGACCGCAACCGACGGCCGGTTTCGAGAGACACTAACCGATGACCTTACCGAACGACAGACTGCAGCGCTCCGATCAGCCTACTTTGGCGGGTACTTCGAGTGGCCACGTGACTCCACGGCCGAGGAACTGGCCGACTCCCTCAGCGTCTCGTCGCCGACTCTCCACCACCACCTTCGGATTGCGCAAAAGAAACTCCTCCAGTCGTTCTTCCACGACAGCGGATAGTGCAAGACCACGAAGCAGCTATGGACATCTCACTCTAACTGTCTAGCCATACCCAGTGCTACGAGTACGATACTCATGTGAGACGATAGCGAATGCTTTGACAGCCACAGACCCAGTAGAGGTTTCGTAGCCGACGAACCACCGGAGTTTGGGGTCCTAACGAGGTCATTGGAATAATTAGCAGGTTTCTTTATGATAGACGCATCGGGAGAGCTACTCGCCTATGCCGAAACAAAACGTCGAACTGGAAGCCCTGGTGGCTGACCAGGATGAGTTCGAGCCATCGGGATCGTTCGTCGAACAGGCAACCGTGTCCGCTCCGTCGATCTGCGACGAGTTCGGTGGCTGGATACGCGGACAATCACGGCAACAATGGTAACACAATGACCGACAGCCGCCCACAGACGACGAACGAATCGAGAACGACGGAAGCTGACGGTGGGGTGACGACGAACCACCGTTCCACCGACTATCTCGACGCAGAAGTGAACATCTTCAATCCGGATACCGCGTTCATGCGCGATCACCTGAAACTGATCTGGACGACGTTTCTGGCTTGGTCGGTTGCGGTCTTCGGGCCGGTAACGGCTGCACTCGTCTTTCCCGAACTGATGACCGGGACCATCGTCCTCGGCTTCCAGTTGCACGTTCTTCTGACGGGTATCGGCGCGCCGTTCGGCGCGCTCGTTCTGTCGGCGGTGTACGCCTACCGACCCGACCGAACCCGAGACGCTCGCCGATCTNGCGCCATCAGAGATGTGTATAAGAGACAGAGATGGCGGTGAGAACGCATGAGCATGGATGTTCTGTTGCAAGTCGTGCCCGAGGGACTCAATATCGGCTTCAAGCTCATCCCGGCGCTCACGACTATCGGGATGTTGGTCGCGTTCCTCGCAGTCGGCTTTTTCTTCCGCGTGGCCGATACGGACAATCTCTGGGTCGCCGGTCGGTCGATCGGAAACATCGAGAACGGGATGGCGATCGGTGCCAACTGGATGTCGGCGGCGTCGTATCTCGGCGTCGCAGCGACCATCGCCACGCTCGGGTACTTCGGCCTGGCGTATCTCGTCGGCTGGACGGCGGGCTATTTCATCCTCCTCATCTTCCTTGCCTCGCAGTTCCGTCGGTTCGGTAAGTACACGGCACCGGATTTCGTCGCGGACCGGTTTTACTCCGACACTGGCCGTGCCATCGCGGCGGTGACGACGTTGTTCATCGCGTACGTGTACGCCGTCAGTCAGGGACGCGGCATGGGGCTGATGTCAATGTATCTCTTCGGGACGAGCTACACCCAGGGAGTGATCCTCCTCATGGGCGTCACCATCGGTTACGTTGCCCTCTCGGGAATGTTAGGAACGACCAAGAACATGGCGCTGCAGTACGTGATCCTCATCATCGCCTTCCTCGGTGGACTGTACGCTGTCGGCTGGACGCAGGGCTACTCGACGGTGCTGCCGTATCTCGAGTTCGGTGACGAAGCGACACTCGTCGCCGAAGAGATCGCGCGCGAATTCACGGCTCCCTTCGCCAACGCCGGCTACTACGAATGGGTGGCGCTGTGTTTCACCCTGATCGTCGGTACCTGTGGGCTACCACACGTGCTGGTGCGTTTCTACACGGTCGACAACGAGCGGACGGCTCGGTGGTCCTGCGTCTGGGGGCTGTTTTTCATCTGCCTGCTGTACTGGGGTACCGCTGCATACGCCGCATTCGGCACGCTGCTGTTCGACCAGAGCCAAGCGCTGTCGTTCCCCTTCACGTCGGACCAGGGTGATGTCGTGGTCGTTCTCACGGCACAGCTCGCCAACCTCCCCGAATGGCTCGTCGGTCTCGTCGCCGCCGGGGCGGTCTCAGCGGCGTTGGCGACGGTTGCAGGGCTGTTCATCTCCGGCTCGTCGGCTGCCGCACACGACATCTACACGAACCTCTACAAACCCGAGGCATCCCAGCGCGAGCAGCTCATCGTGGGCCGGTTGACGATACTCGGACTCGGGATTTTGGTAGCGGCGACAGCGATTGCCGACATCGGGGTCATTGCCTCTCTCGTCGCTGTGGCGTTCGCGATCGCTGGTGTCGTGATGTTTCCCGTGTTCTTCCTCGGTCTTTGGTGGGAGCGCACCACTCGAGAGGGCGCTCTCGCCGGGATGCTCGTCGGACTGACGATCTCCATCGTGACCATCATCAACGACTACGCTGCACAGGTGATCGGCGGTGAGGGCCCGCTTGTACCAGCGCTCAATGCGGTGCTGCCGGCGACATCGACGGCGCTCATCGGTGTCCCGGTCGTGATGGCCGTCATCATCGCGATCTCACTGGTCACTGACGATCCACCAGAAGAGGTCAAACGTCTGGTTCGGCAGTGTCACAGCCCCGAACCAATGAGTCGGATGGAAAGTGCCGAAGAGGTTGCCACCGACGGTGGTGAGCCATCCACGGAATCGCGAGCCACGTCAGCACGAGGCGCTCCAGATGAGGGGGACGATGGCCGTTCTCGTTGAAAACGGTCGAAGCGTCGGGGCGCTTCGGTTCCCTGCAAGCAGCGATGTCGGCACGAGCGGCCGTCACCGGTGGCACACTCCGTCGGCCTCGACGGGAGCGATTGCCGCGCTTGGAGGCCGATGAGATGAGTTTCCGTGAAGCCGTCGGAGACCACATCAGCGAACACCGCTCCGGCATGCTCGTCGACCTGGTGTTCGCGTGCAGTTGGGTGACGATGGTCACCGTTCTGTTCAGGGTGCTCGATGGTCCAGAGTGGGCCTACTACCTGTGTATGCTCGCGGGTGTGATTGCCTACTACGGGTTTTTCGCGTCCGTTGCGATCGCACGAGAGAACGAGACGATCTCGTAAGTGTCGGAATCCTTCGTCGATACGGCCGAGAAGATCTTTGCTACAGTTGATTAGATCTGGTGGCGAGGTGATTTTTCGACAAATCATCGATCCATGATGTGAGAGTTCTGGAAGGGTTCCGCTGTCCATACACGAGAGTCACGATTGGAACAAGACTTATTTGCTAACGAGTGACAGTCACGGGGCGTGAACCGTTCGCAGGCCCTCCTCATCGCTGTCGCCGTGGTGGTCGTGCTCTCGGGCTGTAACGCTCTCACCGGCAGCGACACCGAAACGGACACACCAACCGTTACCCCGGCCGCCGTACCGACCGACGAGCCGACACCCACGCCGGTGCCAATGCTCGCGCCGGGACTCACACGGGCAGGCGTCGTGAGTGCGAGCGATCTGGCGGACGCTCACGACACGAATCTCGCCGATGGATCGTTCAGATTGTATACGAACCAAAGTGTAAGATACGACAACGGAACGCTCCGGGTCCGGCTAAATCAAACAGCGCGAATAGCGAACGGTTCTGGCTCGTTTTACTCCGTCGGTGAGTACAAAGGGTTAATCACACAGCCGCCAGTGAACTTCCCAGAGCGGTTCAAAACGTGGTCGGACGGCGAACAGGTATTCACCGCGTCTATTCAGGAAAACAACACAAGCTACCGGCGAACCAGACAGAGTCGCGCCGACTACGACTTCCGAAGAAGTAGTCGATTTTTCACTCTGTTCAACGCACTCGAAACGCGTGTCGTCGGCCAGGAGACGCGAAACGACACGAAACTCTACATAGTCCGGGCGACGAACCTCACAAACCCCGAATACCTCCCAGGCATCTATCCAGTAGGCGCTACCGAAAATCCACGAAACATCTCATTCCGGGCGCTCATCGACTCACAGGGCATCGTTCGGTCGCACTATCTCGCCTACACTACGACCGACATCCAGCGGGGCGTCAACACCACGAACCGCATCACTCAGTCGGTTCGCTACACCGATATCGGATCGACGACCGTCGATCGACCTGATTGGTACGAGGCAGCGAACCGAACGATCACGGTGGCAGAATGATCGGTGGGGATTTCGAGCGAGTGAATCGGTGACTATCCGCTGTCGTCACGGTCCTCGTTCGTCGAGACTCGTCCGAGCGGTGCGTTGCCGGAGGGGTTGCTCGTCGGGTGCGGATTTCGGCGCGCGGTGAGGCTCGCTTGCAGCCCGCGTCGGACCCGTTCGCGGAGTTCGGTGGCCTCGCTCGCGTCGAAATCCACCGCGCGTGCGCCCCGGTCGGTGACCGAGAGCGACCCGGCGGTATCGATCGCGACCGTGGCGAGCGACCGCCACCGCTGGAACGGCGTCGCGGTCTGGATCACGGTTTGCACGCGGTAGGCGGGCACGACCGCGATCGAGCGCCGCCAGAACCCGTTGCGCGTCTGGACGTGTCTGCTACCCACGTCGTACCCGCGATGGAGCCATTTGTAGTGGCCGGCGACCGGCATGAGGACGATCGCCGCGAGCGGGGCGTACCAGTAGCGGAGGAGCGATACGTCGAGGAAGGTGTTCGCGATCCAGAGCACACCCGCGAGCAGGCCAAACGCGAGCGCGTACCGGACCGCGTAGCGCCGCCTGGCACGGCGTGGCGGACGAGTGAAGTCCGGCTCCTCGAAATCGAACCCCTCGATCGAGCGTGCGAGTTCGAGTACGCGAGCGCGACCCGCGAGCGGGATCGCTGCCTCCGAACCGCCGGATGGCCCCTCGCCCGGCGTGTAGCCCGCAGTCTCGATCGCGAGCGACGCGTAGCCGACCTGGCGCATCAGAACGTTCTCGCGCACGTCGATCTGCTGGATCTTCTCGATCGGGATCGAGCCGTCGTATCGGCTGAGCAGTCCGCGCTCGTACCGGAGTTCGTCACCGATGCGGGTGAGACGGAAGTCGTAGTACCGTGCGGCGGTCACCGCGGCGGTGCCGACCCACGAGACGATCGCCAGCGCCGCCCCACGCGGCCCGACGGTGAACGCGCCGGTCTCGGCGAGGAGATCGGGAATCGAGATCCCGACCGTGGGAACGGCGAAGAAGAGTACGGGCAGGAGCGCCCGGAGGTCGGGAGCCACCAACCCCAACACCACGAGGTTCCGTGGTGAGAGTGCGAACAGCAACTCCTCCGGCTCGTCGTGGTGTCGAGGTTCGGCTGCGTTCTCGCCGGCTGGGGTCTTGGTAGTCCCGTCCTCGGTGCTTGCCTCCCCGCCGGTCTCGCCCCGTTCCTCGCGTGCGCCGCGCCGCAGGTCGCGCTGGAGGCGTTTCGCCTCGTCGTACCCCACGTACCGAAGGCTCGCTTCGGTCTCGCCACCACCGGCGGTCTCGACATCGACGACTGCGATCGAGAGGGCGCGCTGGACGATTCCTCGAGAGATATCGACGTTCTGGATCCGGCGGAGTGGGATCTCGCGCTCACGACGTGAGATTACACCCGAACCGATGTCGAACGTGTCCGCCGTCACCTCGTAGTCGAACCGACGGTAGTAGACGAACTCGTACGCCACACCGACGAGCGCACCGAGGAGAACCGAACCGAAGATGAGGACTGGGCCCGTGAGCGGCGTGACCGATCCGACGACGAGACTCCCACCGAATAACATCGAGCCAGTCTGTATGGCGCGTGAGACCGCCCGGAGCGGGAGCGAGAGCGGGTGGAGTTTCACACCGCGTCCTCCGGCTCGCCGGGTTCGCTCTCGGTGGCGAGCCGACGGAGCTCGGCCTGGATCGTCTCGGCGCGTTCGGGCCGGAGCCCGGGAATCGTGACGTCAGCTCCCCGCGAGCCCGCGGTGTAGACGACCACGCTCGACAGGCCGGCGAGCCGTTCGATCGGTCCCCGTTGTGAATCTACGTGCTGGACCCGAACGAACGGGACGACCGAGTTCACACGGGTGAGAACCCCGCGTTCGAGCGTGACCGCGTCCGTCTCGATGTCGAATCCCCAGACCCGGTATCGCTGTAGCGTGTAGGCAACACCGACGATGGCGAGGACGACAAAGACGACGGGACCGACCCAGACGCCGATCTCGAACCATCGTCGGTCGGCGAGCGCGACCGCCACAGCCACTACCAGCGCCGTGAAGAGCGAACCCCCGAGCCAGATGATCCGCACACGAGGATCGAGCCGTTCCATACCGCGGGCTACCGTCCCACCCCACATAAACCCATCCGCGTCAGGCGGTTAGGAGGATGGGTTGTGCCCGTTTGACAGTGGCGGACCGGTCGAGCGCACTCGATCAGACGACGACGTACACGAGCGCGCCACCGAGCACCGCGAGGCTCCCGAGTCCGACACAGATGCCCCAGAACGCGACCCGTTCGACGACCCGCATCAGCGCATCGATCGTCAGATAGCCCACGATCGCACTCGTGGCGAGCGCGATCGCCGCCATCGCCGGCGGGATTGCGGGGATGCCACTGTCGAGCAGCGGGAGCAGGCCGCCACCGATCGACGCCGGGATCGAGAGGAGGAAGGAAAGTTGGAACGACGACGGGCCGTCGTGGCCCCGGAGGAGCAGCGCGCTCGCGGTCGTTCCCGATCGTGAGATGCCGGGGAGGATCGCAAGTCCCTGAAGTCCGCCAACCAGCACTGCGTCCACGAGATCGGGTGTGTCCCGCCGGCCGCCCCGCCCCTCGACCCCCCGCTGGACGAGTCCAGTGACGATCAACAGCGCGCCGATCAGTGCGACGAACACGCCGCCGGCGAGTTCGCTCACGAACTGCTCCAGCAGCACCAACGACGGGATGCCGACGATCCCGGTCATGAACGTGGCAACCACGAGAAAGGTGAGCTCCGAGCGTTCGCGGTCGAACGCGCGCTCGGGTCGCCACGATGGAAGCGTACGAACGAGCGAGGCGACCTCGTCGCGATAGTACGCGAGCGCCGACAGCGCGGTCCCCGCGTGCAGGAACAGCGAGAGCTGGATCGCGACGCTCGGCTCGATGTTCGCAACGAGATTCAAAAAGAGCGTGATGTTTCCCTCGCTAGAGATGGGGAGCCACTCGAAGACCCCCTGGAGGATACCGATGACAACCGCCAGAACGACCGACTCCTGCATGCGAGAGGAGGGTCGCGCACCGGATAAAGGCAGTTCGGTTGCGCGCTCGTTGGACGCCGCCTCGGCCCCAGCCTCGTTCGTCGTCGGCCGGGACGGCTGACACCACGAAAACCGACACATGTATGTCGGGCTGTGTTGTAGCTTGTCAGAGAACGGACGTGAGCGAGATCACCACCGAGCGCTTCGGCACGCTCGACGACACCGTTCTCGCCGACGACAGCGACGCATTGACGTACGCGTGGACGGCCGCGTTGTTGACCGCCCTCCTTGCGGTCGTGGTGCCGGTGGTCGGACTCGCGAGCGATGCCCCGACACCCGTCCTCGTCGGGGCCGCCGCTGTCCTCTACGTCGCGACCATCCTCGCGGCCGGCGTGACGTTCGAGGGGGTTGCCGCATCGGTGTTCGTCCTCGGACTGTTCGACATCGCAGTGACGGTGATCGACGGCCCGGGGATCGCCACTCTCGACCTCGTGGCGGTCGATGTGGTCGCGATCCCGCTGGGGTTCGTGCTCGTCTACGACTGGCTTACCGAGCGTCCCCAGCTCCGACCGACCGTTCGTGGCGTCGCAGTGGCGGCGTTCGCGGGCTTCGTGGGTTGGTCGTTTCTCGCCACGTTCTTCGGCAGCGGCCCTTCGGAGCTGGCCGCTGGATTGTTCGCGATCGAACAGCTCCGGTATTTCGTGGTGTTCGTCGTGGCCGCCCTGATCGTCCGCCGGACGAACCCGTGGTGTGCGATCTACCCGTTCGTGATCGCCGCGCTCGGCAACCTTCTCGTCTCGCTCGCCCAGATCGCGAACGGTGGTCGGCTCGGCTTCCCATTGCTCGGCGAGCCACCCGACCGATATCTCGGTGCGTTCACGCTCGGCGCGGTCGAGATCCCGACCGGCTTCTACGCCGGAGGATTTGTCGGCCACGGTCGGGAGTTGGCGATGGTGCTCTTTCTGTTCGTTCCGCTGGTGATCGCGGTCGCGCTGCGGCGGTCGTGGGGCGAACTCGGGCTGGCGGGCGTCGCGGTCGCCGCGTCAGTGTTTTCGATCCGGGTGGCCGACACCGACGCCGGCTGGGCGACGCTGCTGCTGCTCGGTGCGGTGTTCGGCACCTACCTGCTCGGGGTGGCGTTCGTCCGGATTCGACGACGCTACTCGGCGCTCGCGCTAGTGCCGGCGGCGGCCACCGTCGTTGGGTTCGTGTACGTCCTCGTTCGCGGTGTTCTGGCCATTCTCGCGTCGAGTGCGGGCGACGGTAACATACTGGTGTTCGAGACAGACACGCTCGCCGTGCGGATCGACCAGTACGTCGCGGCGGTCGGGATCGCACTCGACCAGCCGCTGTTCGGACTCGGCGGAGAGAACTTTGTACTCGTCTCGGAGCGCTACGTCGGTCAGGCGGACCTCGGCATCCACAACACCCTCCTCGCGAACCTCGCTGCAACCGGGTTCGTTGGGTTCGGGCTCTACCTACTCGCCATCGCAGCAGTGTTCTGGGTCGCGCTTCGCCTCATGCTCGACACAAGCGGTGACGAACGCGTTCTCTGGGTCGCAGTGGCTTGTGCAATGTGTGCCTATCACGCCTACTCGTCGTGGATGTGGTCGTACCCCTGGACCGTCGGCAACAGTGCGTTCTGGCTGCTCGCCGGGATCGTAGTCGGCGGTGCGGCGTCGCGGTGGAACGATACGGTACGGCCGATCAGCGGTCGCATCGTTTAGGAGCTACGATGTCGTGATCGCGGTATATGCGACGTCTATCTCGTCGGCGCGGGCCAGTCGCCGTTCGAGTCGTTTCCCGACGAAACGTACCGCTCGCTGTTCGCGACCGCCGACGACCGTGCGCCCGACAGCGTCGACGGCGAGTTCGAGCCGAATCGGATCGACAAGGCGTTCCTCGGCACGCTCGGCGTCGGTGACCGCCAGATCGGTCTCAGCGCGCCAGCCGTGACCGAACACGTCGGTCTCCACGGTATCCCGACCACCCACGTCGAGAACGCGTACGCGGCGGGTGGGTACGCCGACCGGTCGGCCGTCACCGCAGTCAGGTCCGGACGGGACGACGCCGACCCCGAAGCGGTGGCGGTCGGCGACGAAGTTCGAGCTGCCGTGCGCCGGATCTACGAGCAGGAGGGTGTGGTACGCTACGGGTCGAAGTCCGTTCCCATCGAGTGAAGATCGGGGACGGAAACCGGATCGTGGGTGGCTCTGACACTCAGTCAGAACGATTTTATAACCATCGAAGCAACGGTTGAACGTCATGGTCGAAGCAACGACGGGTACCGACTCACGGCACGAACTCACCGCCCTCCAAGACGAACGACTCGTCGAGACCGTTCGCCACGCCTACGAGAACGTCCCGTTCTATCGTGAAGCGATGGACGACGCGGGTGTCGCTCCCGACGACATCGAGGGGATCGCAGATATCCAAAAGCTCCCGATGACGACGAAGGAGGACTTCCGCACGGAGTACCCCGACGGGCTGTTCGCGGTCGACGACAGCGAGGTCCGCCGGATCCACGCCTCCTCTGGCACGACCGGCAAGCCGAAGATCGTCGCGTACACCGAGAGCGACCTCGGTCGATGGGCGGACGTAATGGCACGCTCGCTCGCCACCGCCGGCGTCGAGCCGGGTGACACGGTTCAGAACGCCTACGGCTACGGCCTCTTTACTGGGGGGCTCGGCTTTCACGACGGGATCGAGGAGTTGGGGGCGACCGTGATTCCGATGGGTGGCGGTGACTCCGCCCGTCAGCTTTCGATGCTCGAAGACCTCGAAAGCGACGCGCTCGCCTGCACCCCATCGTACTGCCTCTATCTCGCTGATTTCGCCGCCGACCGCGGTGTCGACCCGCACGAGCTGCCGGTTTCGACGGTCGTGATCGGTGCGGAGCCGTTCACCGACCCGATGCGCGAGGAGATCGAGACGGCGCTGGACGTCACCGCGATCGATATCTACGGGCTTTCGGAGATCATCGGTCCCGGCGTCGCGGTCGAGTGCGCCGAGGTCCAGGAGGGCCTCCACGTCTGGGAGGATCACTTCTATCCCGAGATCGTCGATCCCGCGACCGGCGAACCGCTCCCGCCGGACGAGGAGGGCGAGCTGGTGTTGACCTCGCTCACGAAGGAAGCCCTCCCCGTCTTCCGCTACCGAACCGGCGACATCACCACACTCTACGAGGACGAGTGTGATTGCGGGCGGACCGCGGTCCGGATGGGGAACGTCACGGGTCGGACCGACGACCTCCTAATCGTCCGAGGTGTCAACGTCTACGCCAGCCAGATCGAGGAAGTAATGCTCGACATCGACGGGATCGCACCCCACTACCGGCTCGATCTCCGCCGCGACGGATCGCTCGACACGATGGACGTGACTGCCGAGCGCCACGCCGAAGCCGACGCGAGCGCGGACGAGCTTCGGGCCGAGATCGAAGGCCGACTCGGCGAGCAGTTGGACGTCTCACCCGACGAAATCGACGTGGTCGAACCCGGCGAGATCGAGCGGACCGAAGTCGGGAAAGTCAAGCGCGTCTTCGATCACCGCTGACTGGCCGTCGAGATCGACCCGCGACACGGCTACGGACGGCTGATCTACTCTCCGGCACGTTACGATCGGTGCTGATCTCCAATTTTCACTTTCGGATCGTAAGTTTGTGCGGGCCTCGATGCAGACGGTCGAAAGAACAACCGCATTGAACGAGGATCCCGTAGATACAGACAATGAGTCAACGAAGAACCCAGCTCGATATTCTAGGGATGAGCTGTGCGAACTGTTCGCAGACGATAACAGAGGCGCTGCAGGACCTCGACGGGGTGGGAACGGCGACCATCAACTACGCAACCGACGAGGGCACCGTCGAATACGATCCAGAAACGACCTCGCTCGCGGACATCTACGCTGCGATCGACGCCGCCGGCTACGAGGCGGTCAGCACTGCGACCTCGATCGCAATCACCGACATGACGTGTTCGAACTGCGCCGAAACCAATCAGGAGGCGCTCGAAGGCGTTCCCGGCGTGCTCTCGGCAGAAGTCAACTACGCGACCGACGAAGCGACCGTCGAGTACAACCCTGCCGCAACCGACCGTGAGCAGCTCTACGCCGCGATCGAGGACGCGGGGTACTCGCCCGTCCGCGACGACAGAAGTGAAGAATCCGAACAGGACCAGCGCGACGCCGCGCGCAGCGAGGAGATCCGCCGGCAGCTTCGACTCACGCTGTTCGGCGCAGTGCTCTCGCTCCCGCTGATCGCGTTCATGGTTGAGAAGCTCGTGCTCGGCGGCGGGGCGCTCCCCGAGACGATCTTCGGTGTGGAGTTCGGCTGGGTCGAGTTCCTGCTCGCGACCCCGGTCCAAATCGTGCTCGGTCGACCGTTCTACAGGAACGCCTACACGGCGCTCGTCAAGAACCGGACGGCGAACATGGACGTGCTGATCGCGCTCGGTTCTTCGACCGCATATCTCTACTCGGTCGTCGTCCTCCTGGGGCTCCTCGCGGGAAGTCTGTACTTTGACACCGCCGCGTTGATCCTCGTGTTCATCACGCTCGGGAACTACCTCGAAGCCCGCTCGAAGGGACAGGCCGGCGAGGCACTCCAGCAGCTCCTCGAAATGGAGGCCGACACCGCGACTGTCGTGGACGAGGATGGCAACGAAGAGGAGGTTCCGCTGGAAGAGGTCGACGTCGGTGATCGGATGAAGGTCCGTCCCGGCGAACAGATCCCGACCGACGGCGTCGTAGTCGACGGCCAGTCGGCGGTCGACGAGTCGATGGTCACCGGCGAGTCGGTGCCCGTCGAGAAGGAGGCGGGCGACGAGGTCGTCGGATCGACGATCAACGAGAACGGCGTCCTGGTGGTCGAAGCCACCAAGGTCGGTGCCGACACGGCGCTCCAGCAGATCGTTCAAACTGTCAAGGAGGCCCAATCGCGCCAGCCCGACATCCAGAACCTCGCCGATCGTATCTCGGCGTACTTCGTGCCGATCGTGATCGCGAACGCGCTCCTCTGGGGACTCGTCTGGTATCTGTTCCCCGCAGCGCTCGCGGGATTCGTCGACACGCTGCCGCTGTTGGGGCTCGTCGCGGGCGGTCCGGCAGCCGCCGGCGGCACGGTCTCGGCGTTCGAGTTCGCGGTGGTCGTGTTCGCCTCCGCCGTCCTGATCGCGTGTCCGTGCGCGCTCGGGCTCGCAACTCCGGCGGCGACGATGGTGGGGACCTCGATCGGTGCGAAAAACGGCGTCCTGTTCAAGGGTGGTGATGTCCTCGAACGCGCGAAGGACGTCGATACGGTCGTGTTTGACAAGACGGGGACGCTCACGACGGGCGAGATGGAACTTACCGACGTGGTTCCGCTCGATGGTACTCGGACCGCCACCGACGGCGGGAGTGGAACGGTCGCCGACGGTGGGATGCAGGCGTTCGAAGGTCGATCCGAAAGCGACGACGAGATCGGCGAGGAAACCGTCCTCCGGACCGCAGCGAGCGCCGAATCCGGTAGCGAGCACCCGCTCGCGCAGGCTATCGTCGCCGGGGCCGAGGAGCACGGCATCGACCTCGCCGACCCGACCGAGTTCGAGAACGTGCCGGGACAGGGCGTGCGCGCGACAATTGACGGCGAGGAGGTGCTCGTCGGCAACCGCAAACTCATACGGGACAGCGACATCGATCCCGCACCCGCCGAGGACGAACTCGAACGGCTGGAGGCCGAGGGCAAGACCGCGATGCTGGTCGCACGCGGGGGGGCGCTGCTCGGGCTCGTGGCCGACGCGGATACGGTGAAAGAGAGCGCGAAGGAGGCCGTTGGGGCGCTCCACGACCGCGACCTCGCGATCCACATGATCACCGGCGATAACGAGCGGACGGCCGAAGCGGTCGCCGAGGAAGTCGACATCGACCCCGCGAACGTGCGTGCGGAGGTGCTCCCCGAGGACAAGGCCGCCGCAGTCGAGGAGATCCAGTCGGCGGGCAGTCGTGCGATGATGGTCGGTGACGGTGTGAACGACGCCCCCGCGCTCGCGACCGCCTACGTGGGAACCGCGATCGGCTCGGGGACCGACGTCGCGATCGAGGCCGCCGACGTCACCCTGATGCGCGACGATCCGCTTGACGTGGTGAAAGCGATCCGCATCAGCGACGGCACGCTCCAGAAGATCAAGCAGAATCTCTTCTGGGCGCTCGGGTACAACACCGCGATGATCCCGCTCGCGTCGCTCGGTCTGCTCCAGCCCGCGCTCGCCGCCGCGGCGATGGCGTTCTCGTCGGTCTCGGTGCTGTCGAACAGCCTCTTGTTCCGGCGGTACACGCCGGACGAGGACTATCGCCTGCTGTACCGCTGGCGATAGTTCGAGGAGGCGTGTACCTCGAAGTGCCAGCGGCACTTCGGCGGTACGTGCCGGACCACGACTACGAGCTACTCGGCTTCCTCCGATAGCTGCATCGGCGACTTCCGTCGCTTCTGTGACGGACGAACAGGTGGTTTCTTGTATCTCTCATGCGATCGATGCGGTAGAATGCCCTACAGCTACGAACCGCACTACTTCGAGGACTTGGACGTGGGCCAGACCTTCGAGAGCGCCGGGCGAACAGTAACAGAGACCGATTTTGCGATGCACTCGATGTTCACCGGCGACTGGACCGAACTCCACACCAACAAGGAGTACTCCGAGGATGGCCCGTTCGGCGCGCGGATCGCCCAGGGACCGATGACGTTCATCCTCTCGACAGGATTATTCCAGCGGACGGGAATCGTCGAGCGCACAGTCGTGGCCTTCCTTGGGATGAACTACATGGATATTCCAAATCCAGTGTTTATCGGCGACACCGTGAGTGCCGACTTCGAAGTGACCGAGAAACGCGACCTCGACAGCCGGGACGACGCCGGCCTAGTCGTGATCGATAGCGAGATGACCAATCAGGACGGCGAATCGGTGTTCGCTGGCGATATGAAGTTCCTCTTTAAACTGAAATCCGACGCCGAATAGCGACGACAATCGAACATCAGGGCGTCGAACCTGACTTTCCACTGCGGTGAATCCGAACCGTGAAAGATCCCTCGACGGTTTGCACCAGTAGTGGCAGTTCTGGCTCGATTGCTGGCGATGCTCGCCGTGGTGTTGGCCGGGACCGGGCTGCGCGCGGTCGGGGTTCTCGATGATGGTCGAACCGGCCGATTGAACGCGCTCGCGTACTACGTCGCGCTCCCGGCGCTGATCTTCACCGCGACGTACGGATCAGTCGGTCGGCGACCTCCTCTCACCGGCGCTGCTCGCGGGGCTGTTGGTCGTGCTCTTCGCCACGGCGGCGCTCGCGTGGGTCGTCTTCTCGACGCTCGCCGTCGATCCCGCGGCGCTGACAGCGGGCGTCGTGATGTTCGGGACGCCGACCTCGGTCTCGACGTTCGTCTACACCACCGAACTCGGTGGCGACGAGGGGTTCGCATCGCTCAACGTCTTCGTCACGACGGTCGCCTCGATCGGGAGTCTGTTCGTTCTCATCCACCTGATCGGGTAGCCCGGGACCCCAACCCTTAGTATTCGATCGCGCCACCTCCCGATCGAATGTCCGCAACCGACTCCCGCCGGGAGTTCTTCGTCCGGGTATCGGTCGTCGTGGCCGTCGCAACCCTGTTCCTCACTGCGAGCTTCGTCGGTTTGCTCGCCCTTCTCAACGGTGATCTGCGGGGGAGTTCCTCCCGGATCGCGTGGTATCTGACGATCGCTGCCGTCGCGTTCGTCGGCGTCATCATCCTCCTCGAAACGCAGGATGCTGCGGGAACGTCGATCATCACGACGGCTGCGATCGTGGCCGCGATCGTCTTCGTGCTCGTCTCGCTCGGTGTCGAAGGACTCCTCTACACTCTCCGAAACCCGGCTGCAGTGTTCGTCTCACAGACCATCCTCTACTTCTTCGCGGCGGCGCTCATCGGTAGTGGGCTCGGCTACTGGGCGCTGCGCCACTGGCGGGAAGTCGTCGGCTAACGGCGCGACGCTATCGATAGTCCGGACGGCGAGTGAGACGTTCACCGCGGCAGCAAATCACGTCCTCAACGATCGTCGCCGGCGAGTCGCCGGCGGAGCAGGTACGAACCCAGCCGAAGACGATAGCCGAGCGAACGAAGCAGGAACAACGAGAGATCGCCGACTTCGGCGACGACTCCGCCGACACCGGTGCGGTCCTCGGCGGTGGCCGGTGGGGTCGGCGGCGTCGGGCGCTGGCGCGGCGACGACACGATGTCGTTCGGGATGTCGATCACGCGCCTGGCCCGCGATCCCGCGTCCGTGCTGGTGGAATCGGTACTGGTGTCGCCGGCCGCGGGGTGCTCATTCTGGCTGGCCCGAAGCTCGGCGACCTCGTTTTCGAGCGCGCGATTTCGCTGTTGCTCGCGCTCGACCGCGGCTTCGAGTTCTGTCGAGTCCATGCTGTCGAGTGCTCGTCCGCCGTCGGAATCGGGTGCTGTGGCGTCGGCCACCGCCTCGTCAAGATCGGGGTTCGACGTCACCGTCATCTGCTCGTCTGCCGTCGATCCAGTGCCCCAGTCCGAGTCGGCACAGCTCGGGGCATCGTGATCCGAATCGACGTGTGCCGTCTCGGAGCCAGTGTCGAGCGGCGACTCCTCGGTGAGGAGCGCGTCGGCTGCGCCGTTGCCAGCCGACGAGTCGTACGAGTCGAGACCCGGAGTCGCACCGGCATCGTGTGTGGCTTTTCGTCGGAACTGGACACGATCCACCGAATCGTCCCAGTCCGTCAGCAAGAACCCCTCGCCCGCGTCGAAGTCCTGGATCAAGTCGGCGCGTTCCGAGCCGAGCACGTCGCCCGCGATCGAGACGTCGTTCTTCCACGTCAGCCGGTGCCAGACCAGCCAATCGCACTGGGTAATGAAGTCCTTGTCGACCGACGATGGGCGCTGTGACATCCCGCAGATCCCGAACCCGCGCTTCCGGCCGCGCTTGCCGATCCGTTTCAGGAGCTTCGCGAGATCGGTCCCGCCGCCGGACTGAGGGAGATACTCCTGCATCTCCTCGATCAGGAGCAAGAACGGCTTGCGCTCGCGCTTTTCCTTTCTGAACAGGTGGGCGACGACGTCGTGGATCAGCGTCTCGGCCTCCTCACCGTCGAAGTAGCCCGACACGTCGAGGATCACGGGCACGTTCTCGACGAGGGCGGCCTCGGCGATCGACTCCGCGTCGTCGGGGGCGACTTCGACGTCACAGAACTCGTCGGCACCGACGTGCAGCACCTCGAATCGTTCTTTCAGGCCGTAGTACTCGCCCTCGGTGTCGACGATCAGGAGATTGAACCCGTCGGTGAGCAGTTGTTCGGTGATCACGCTTGCGGTGTTCGACTTCCCGCTTCCTGATTTCCCAGTGATAAATCCACGCCCTGTGAGAATTTCGACGGTCGGGAGCGCCCTGCCGTCCTCGGTCACGACGATGTGCTGTTCGCGCTCCTCTTGGGCCATTCGTGAGGACTGGTTCACGCCACCACGATAAAGATCCTGTGTCGACGGCGCGCCACCACGCCGATTGTCGGGTCGACCCCCGTAGCGGCGCGGGACGTGGGGTTCCGTAGCGTTCATACTGACTGGACAGTTAGCCACGCCGAGGAGTCATCCTATCGAAATGCTCGGAGCGCTACGGGATCGGCTGTACGCTGCCGTGCTCCGCTTCCCCGCGTTGCTGGCGCGGCTCGGCCTCGTCGACCGCGATAAGGGGACCGAAGCGTTCGATCTCGCTGTCCCGGTGATGGTCTCGGGGGGCTTTCGGACGCTGCTCCGGGTCACGGACTTCTTCATGGTGAGTCTCGCACTCGGAAGCGCGGCGGTCGCCGGACTCGAACTCGGCTTTCAGTACTACTTCATCGGCTTCGGGCTCGCGCTCGGACTGTCGAGCGGAACGATCAGTATCGTCTCGCGGTTCGTCGGAGCCGGCGAGGACGCGCAAGCGGACCTCGCGATCAAACAGTCGCTCTGGCTCGCGCTTTCGATCACGATTCCGCTCACGCTCGTGACGTGGTTCGAGGCCGAGGCGATGATCGGACTGCTCACCGACGCCCCTCAGACGATCGCGCTCGGTGGCACGTACCTCCGGATCGTGATGCTCTCGGTTTCGTTCCGGTTCTGGAGCATGATCGCCGCGCGGGCGCTCCAGGGCGCGGGCGACACGCGGACCCCGATGTACGTCCGCCTACTCACGATCCCGGTCAACATCGTCCTGAACGCCGTCCTCATCTTCGGAATCGGTGTGTTCCCCGCGCTTGGCGTCGCTGGCGCGGCGTGGGGTACGACGATCGCGAACACCCTCGCGGGTGTGATCTTCTTCGTGCTGCTCACCTCCGGCCGGTACTCCGTTCGACTCCGGCTCGGTGGCACGCAGTGGTCGACCGACATCGCTCGGGAACTGATCCGGGTCGGCTACCCGCTCGCGGGCCTCCAGCTGATCCGGACGTTCGGTCGCTTCCCGTTCCTGTTTGTCCTCGCGAGCCTCGGCACAGGGGTAGTCGCCGCGTACGCGATCGCGCGGCGGGTCATGCTGCTCGCGATGATGCCGGCCTGGGGGTACTCCACCGCGTCGAGCACGCTCGTGGGTCAGCACGTCGGCGCGGGCGACGCGGACGAAGCCGACGACTACGCCTGGCAGACCCTCCGGATCGCCCTGCCGACACAGCTCCTGATCGCAGGCGTGCTCGTGCTGTTTGCGCGCCCGATCGCGCTGCTGTTCGCGACCGATACGCCCGGGTTGACGGTCGCGTTCATCCGGGTGTTCGGGCTCGGCGTGATCGCGTTCAGCGTCTCGCGGACGATGCGGGGCGGGCTGCGTGGCGCGGGCGACACCCGCTGGCCACTCTACGGGACGCTGCTCGGTACCTTAGTGCGGCTGCCGATCGCGGCGCTCGCGCTCCCGACGACGCTCACGCTCACGGTCGCTGGTGTGTCGTTCGCGCCCGGTCTCGGCCTCGGCCTCGGTGCTGTCTACGTCGCGATGCTCGCGGACCTCTACCTCCGTGCGGGCGTCAACCTGTTCCGGTTTTGGACCGGGAAGTGGAAGGCGATCGCGGCGCGCTCCGGCGTCGGTGCCGGCGGTGACTGACGACTGAGCTCTCGTGACAGTGCTCGCATTCCGTACTCAGTGATCGAAAGCTCACGGCGTGTGGCCGCAGTCACCGACGATCAGTCGGCCGTGTGATCGGTCACCTCGTATCCGAGGTCGGCGACGACCTGCTCGATGTAGCTCCCGGTCGTCGGGCGCGGCGTGGCGAACGCGACCACGCCCGCCTCGTGATCGGCCGTCACGTCCGTGACGTCGCCGACCGCACCGACCTTGTCTTCGATGATCGCTTCACATCCCGTACACGTCATTCCGTCGACGTCGATTCGGTGACGCATAGTCTATGATACCCGCGGAGACGGCTTAAGATACCAAGAATCTGAGGAAAAATGGATCGTGACGATCACACGTCGGCGGTGGTCGATCGACGGTTCAATCGTGCGTTTCGACCGATGCTTCACCGGCGTTCCGTTTGACGCTCCGAATGCCGTTCCGTGCCGCCCGTTTCGAGCTGTAGCCCTCGCCGCCGTCGGCGATGATCTCGGTGTTCAGGTGGCGGAGCCGCCATCGCCACTCGCCCGCGCTGTCCACGTAGAGTTCGAATGTCGCCTGGCTCATGATGCACGCGGGTTTGGCGACCCCGGGTAATCAGTTCGGGACACCCTGCGATTCGACGGTTCGTTCGACCACAGCGATCCTCAATCCGCATCCGATCGCCGGACGCGCGGAGGTCGAGTTCGAACGTCCAGCCGCACCGAACCTGCTCGACGAGGTGGCAGTAGGCGTCCGCCATCGCGGTCGGCGAGATGAGTTCGTCGTCCTGGATGACTCTAAGTGAACTCAATCGAGTTCGCGACCGCAGTGGGGACACCGATCAGGATCGGCGTCGTCCGCGATGAATCCCGAGGCGAGGATGCTGGCGGGGAGCGCGACCAGACCAGTGCCGAGCACTGCGACCGTCGCGCCGAGGAGTTTTCCGAGCGGTGTCACCGGATAGACGTCGCCGTAGCCGACCGTCGTGAGGGTCACGACGCCCCACCACAGCGCCGCCGGAATGCTCGAAAACGCCTCGGGCTGGGCGTCGTGCTCGACGAAGTACATCAGGCTCGACGCCAGCGTGAGGAGGAGACTCGTTCCGGCGATCGCGACGGTCAGATCGCCGGTTTTCCGCTTCGCCACCCGCTTGAACCGTGCAACCGACTGAGAGTACCGCGCGAGCTTGAACAGCCGGAGGAACCGAAAGAGCCTGAGCGCGCGGAGCACCCGGAGATCCGAGGCGAACACGACCGTGCCGAGATAGAACGGCGCAACGGCGAGCAGGTCGATCACGACCGCTGGCCGCGTCATGAATCGCAGGCGGCCGAAAACCGGATGATCGTACTCCTCGGCCGCCGTCGCTGACCAGACTCGGAGGACGTACTCGGCGGTGAACACCGCGACCGAGAGGAGTTCGAAGGTATAGAAAACAGCCTGGTAGCGGGTGAACAGCGGATCGACCGTGCCGAAAACGACGGCAACGACGTTACAGACGATGAGCCCCGCGATCAGCCAATCGACGGCCCGCGCAGCCGATCCCCCCTTACCGACCGTCAACAAGAGATGTGTCGAGCGCTTCGCGTCTCGATACCGCGCTCGAAGAGGACGTAGCATCGATGGTACTGAAAACTCGGCGGGCGGTGGCGTCACCGTGTGTTTCCGGGTGTTCCTGGCGCGTTCTCGTTGCCGGCGAGGCGGATGCTACGGACCGAACTCTTCCTTGTGCTCCTGGTAGAGGATCCCCGTGAACAGGGCGAAAGGGACCAGTCCGAGCACGGCCAACCCCAGTCCAGCCCCGAGAAGCGACGGGACGTTCGCATACCGGATGAAGTACACCAACACGCTGATCCCGGCCCCGATGAACGCGACGACGCTCGTGATCGCCAGCCCGAAGCTCCACTTCCGCATCCGCCATCCGAGGTTCTCCGAGCGTCGGAGCATCTGGATCAGGACCGCGATCGGCGGGATCGTCAGCGCCACCAGCTGGAGGAGGTTCAGCGCGACGTCCTCACTCATCGGTTGCCTCCGAAACTGGTGGTCGGCCGCCGTTCGATCGTGCATCGTCGTTCTCGGACCGTCTGGGAGTGGTTCGTTCGTGCATATGTCGTGTTTCGTGTTCGAGTATCGTTCCGTCCTCGCCGACCGCGACATCGGTGGCTCCGAGCGCGATCCCCCAGAGATCGGCATCAGTCGGGGAGTCGACGCCGTGCCAGCCTCGGTCGGGCGTTCGTTCGATGATCGCTCCACTCTCGCCGACCGCGACCGCGCGCACTCCGTCATCGTCACCTGCAGCGTGTTCGTCGGTGGCGATCGCGTAAACCGCCGCCTCGCCGACCGAGAGTGGCGTCCAGTTCCCGCACGCACGGTCGTAGCGGTAGAGCATACCGTCACCACCGCCGACGAGCAGCGACCCGTCCGTGGCGCACACGCCGTGGAAGTTGACCTGCGCACAGTCGACCCCGATCTGGACCCACTCCTCGTCAGCAGTTGCGAAAACGCCGCCGCTGGTATCGGCGGCATAGCAGGCGCTCGCGTCGGCGGCGAGCGCCGTGATCGTCGACCCACCACCGGGTTCGGTGACCGCACCGTACTGCGGACAGCCGCGGTCGTCGAACCCGATCGGGAGGAGCTCGCCCGACCCGTTCGCGACGCAGAGACGCTCGTCGTCCGGCGTGCCGGCGACCGCGATCGCCTCCCAGGTGCTCGTTTTCTCCATCGGGGCGGTGTAGTCGTACTTCCGCCCCGACGTGGTGTCGTACATCCCGAGCGCGCCGCTGTCGCCAGCGAACCAACACCGTTCGCGGTCTGGCGTGACCGCGACGCAGGTGAGCCGGTTGCGATCGGTCGCCGGCCCGGCCCCGATCACCGTCGTCCATCCCGTCTCGTCGCGCGCGAGAACCACCCCGTCCTCGCCGACCGCGTACGGGCCGCGGACGGTTTCGACGACGCCGAGAAGCGTCTTGTCGGTCGGTGAATCGATCGCTCGCCACTCGGCTCGGTCCCGGTGATTCGTCGTTTCGGTCATACTGTGCAGTGGTCGGTGTAACTCTGACGAGCGGTACCGCCGGCGTCACTGGTACCCACCGAGAAGGAGGACGGAGAGTCCGTTCGTCATCACGAGTGCGATCGCCCACGCGACGATGCCGACACCGACTGCCGTCGGGGGCCGTGCGTCGGTCCGATGACCGACGACGCCGACCCACGCCGCGGCCGGCAGGACCGCCCCGAGAAGGGGGACCCAGCCGAGCAGTAGCGCGACGACGACGGCGAGCACCGCGCCGACCGCCGCGGTGGCGAACGACGCTTCCACAGTGGGCGTCGCCCCGCCTGCCCCCAGCGGGACGCCGACGTAGATCGTGAGCCCGCCAACGATGATGCCGACGACGAGGTTCACCACCGCTCCGAGCAGTCCGGCGATCATCGGTCGAGGAGCTGCGCGTGGGCCGTAGTCGTTTCGAGGTCGTCGACGTCGAACGTCGCGGCGTGAAACAGTTCGCCCTCGGTCGAGAGCAGCATGACGAGGTGGACCTGGCTCTCGGGGTCGGGATCGGGAAGGACGTACAACTCGTAGAAGTTCTCCGTGTCGCGCTCGCCGACGGTGGCTTCGAGGTTGCCGGCAAGCAGGTCGTTCAGGTCGGCCAGTAGACCGTCGTCGCACGTGATGTCGGGCGATTCGCTCGACTCCACACCCACATCCGTTCCCTCTTCCGTACTCGAGTCGGTGTGATTACTGCTCATGGTTCGTTCACCAGTCAGGCTGCCTCGCCGGGACCGTCGAGGAGACACCACTCGCTCCACGCGGCGTGGGCTTCGAGGTACTCCCGCGCCGCCGCGCTCGCACGGTAGGCGTTCGTCCGGCCGTCGACCGGACGCTTCTCGACCAGGCCCTCCTCGACGAGTTCACGGAGGTTCTGGTAGAGCCGACCGTGGTTGATCTCCTCGTCGTACGCCTCACGGAGCTCACGCTTGATCTCCACGCCATTCGGATTCGTCCCATCGAGGCTGACGACGACGAACAGCACGTCGCGCTGGAACCCCGTCAGGTCCGCGAGTGGCTGTGGTTCGTCCGGGAGGTCGGGAGTCGGTTCGCCGGTGTCGTTAGTGGTGTCGTACACGGACATGGCAATCACGACGGCGCGAGCCGTCGACGCCGCGGCCGGGACTCGAACCCGGTGGTCGGCCTGGCTACCGAACGCGGTGAATCACCGCTACGCACGCTCGTCGTCCGCCGATGTCGCCGCTGAACCGTCGTGAGAACCGGCCCGCTCCAGACGTCGCTCGAACCGCTGCCACTCCCGGGTGAACGCCCCGCTTTCCTTCAGATCCCAGACGTCAGCAGTCTCGACGATCTGTCCAGAGTGCCACGAGACCAGCACGTTCCAGAGCCAGAGCAGTTGGGCGAGCCCGATCAGGTAGGCCCCGAGGGTGGCGAGCTGTTGGACGGTGGCGAACTGCGCGGGGTAGGTCGCCATCCGGCGCGGCAGCCCCCCCATCCCGACGACCAGCATGGCGAGGAAGGCGATCACGACCCCGATCGCCGTCAGCCAGAAATGTGCGCGAGCGAGTCCGGGATCGAACAGCCGCCCAGTGAAGAGCGGGAACCAGTAGTACGACGCCGCGAACAGCGCGAACACCACCGTCCCGACGAGCACGAAGTGAAAGTGACCGACGACGTAGTACGTGCCGTGATACAGCAGGTCCACCGGGATGGAAGCGAGGAACACGCCGGTGACGCCGCCGACGACGAAGTTCCCGATCGCGCCGACGCAGAACAACATCGGTGCGGTCAGCCGAACCCTGCCGCCCCACATCGTGGCGATCCAGTTGAACGTCTTGACCGCGCTCGGCAGCGCGATCGCGAGCGAGACCGCCATGAAGCTCGCCCGAATCCGGGGATCGATCCCGGTCGTGAACATATGGTGAGCCCAGACGCCGAAGGCGAGCACCCCGATCGCCAGCGTCGAGTAGACCACGAACTGGAAACCGAACAGCTCGCGGCCCGCGAACTTCGGGATGATATGGCTGAGTAATCCCATCGGCGGCAGCACGAGGATATAGACTTCGGGATGGCCGAAGAACCAGAACAGGTGCTGCCAGAGCAGCGGGCCGCCCGCTTCGACCGCGAAGAAGGTCGTCCCGAGATTGCGATCGAGGAGGAGCATGACGACCGCGCTCCCGAGCACCGGAAACGCGAACAGCACGAGTCCGCTCGTGGCGAGTACCGTCCACGAGAAAACGTCCAACCGATGCCACCCGACCGCTTCGGCGCGCTCGGCGACGATCGTCACGACGAAGTTACCAGCACTCAGGAGCGTGCTGACGCCGCTCAGATGGAGTCCGAGCAACACGAGGTCGAGATCGACGTTCGGAGCGCGCCTCGACAGCGGCGGATAGAGTGTCCAGCCGGTCGCCGGAGGGTTCATCCCGGGAACGCCGAGCAAGTCCGCAAAGATACCGGCACGCATGAGGACGAACGCCGCCGGGAGCAGCCAGAACGCGGTCGCGTTCACCCGCGGGAACGCCATGTCATCCGCGCCGATCAGCGACGGCACCACGTAGTTCGCGAGCCCAAACGCAACCGGCGTCGCGAAGAGAAAGAGCATCGTCAGGCCGTGGGTCGTGAACAGCTCGTTGTAGGTCTCGGGGCTCCAGACGTCGGCTGGGGGAGTGAGGAGCCCAGTTCTGAGCAACATTGCGTCGAGTCCACCGAGCAGACCGGCTCCGGTTCCGAAAACGAGGTACAGCAGGCCGATGTCCTCGTGATCGACGGTGGTGACCCACCTGAGCGCACCGCGGAGTTTCTCGCGGTCGTCGACTGCTCGTCCGGTGGGTGGTCCTGCCATGCTGAACGCTCGTTATCCGGCGTCGAGGGGATCGCCGCCGAGACGTGTCGTGCCCACGAGGAACTCGCGGACGCCAACCGCACCGACGACTGCTGCGAGTCCGAACGCGAGGGTCGGGCTCACGGCGTACAGCACGCCGCCGACGAGAGCGCTCGGAACGCGCAACGCGGCCCGTGCCGTTCGATACCCGCGACGATCGTCCGAGATGTCGTTCGCGTCGTCAGTCTCCGTCGTAGTGTCATCTCCCGTCATGATCCCATCGACGAACGCATGGCGGGTCGGGAGGCCTGCGCGATACAGCCCGAACGCCGCGAACAGGCCGGCGACGATGGCCGCGTTCGCGGGCGCGCTGACCAGCGTGATCGGGAACAGCGCCGCGACGAGAAGGGTGCCGGCGACGACGCGCTCGCGGCCGATTCGGTTGGCGAGCCGCGTCAGCGGTTCGGTTGCGATGAGCGCGACGCCCATCTCGGCGACCAGACACACCCCGAAGAACGCGTCGGGCCGGAGCCGCTGGCCGAGCAGCGTGACGTCGATCCGGAGCACGCTCGTCACGGTGATGACGAGGAACACCGAGACCATCCCGACCGCGAACTCCACGAGCGCGTCGCCGAAGAGGGGCTGTCTCACCGATCGCGGCAACGAGCGCAGCGAATCGAGCGTGGATCGGATCGGCTCGTCGGGGGTGGTGATCCAGCCGTCAGCCGCCGTCTCGTCGTCGGTCGCATCGTTGGAGCGAGCGCTCCCTGTTACCAAGTCTGCACTCGCAGCCGGTATCTCGTCCTCGTCGAGCACCGCGAGGAGAACGGTCGTCGTCACCCCGATCGCGGCTGCGAGCCCGAGCACGACCTGGAGCGCCGTGATCGCTGGCGAGATCAGGGTCAGAAGGCCGACCACGACCGGCAGGCCGGCGAGCAGCGCGACGTACCGTGGCGTCCGTGCGTGGCGAATCACCTGCGGGACGCGGTCGCGGATCCGCTGTGGAACCACGCCGATCGCGGCGGCGGTCTCCGGCCCGACGGCCTGCCACGACTCGATCAACGCGAGGCCAACGAACACCAGCGCCACAGTGCGCACACCGTCGGTCGGGCCGAGCTGCGGCGCGGCCAACCAGCAGACCATCCCGAGCGAGGCGAGCGCCCCGACGACGGGGGCCGCACTCGATCTCAGCCGATCGGCCACGAAGCCGAGACGGGGGACGGCCACCGCGAGCAGGGTCGCGATGCTCCCAAACAGACCGATGACGACCGGTCCGTTGCCGAGCAGCCGAAGATATTCGGGAGCGTACCGGACCGCAGTGTAGAGCGCGACGTTGAATGCGACGACCGTCACCGACGCCGCAGCGTCGCTGGCCACGCTTCCCTCGAAAACGCCGGCGGCGTTCCGGGGTGCGGTGGTACTGTCGCTCGTCATCGGTGGTTCGGACGGGAGTGAGAGAGCATGCTGTGAGAATCGGTCGGGATGATTGGAGTACCGTTCGAGGCCGTGAGGTCGTCGGGGATGTCCGGCTGATCAGTCGGTCTGTTCGAACGCGGTTTTGAGGCGCTCGATCGCGTCGTGGACGGTTTCGCGGAGCTGTGCAAGCGATGGATAGTCGGTGTCGTTCGTCATCGTCGTGTGTCGAGAAGTGGGTGATCGATGTTCGATACATCCGGTTCAGGTCGGTCGGCAGGGTCGTCTTATCGAAGGTTTCGACCCTCCGTGTAGAGTTTCGAGCAGGCGGCGCGCACGGCCCCGAGGACCATCCGGAACGCGCCGCCGATGGTTACGATCCCCGCGCCGACCGATCGTACGCCCGTTCCGAGCGTTCGGCCCGCGTCGCCGAGGTCGGCGAGAAACGCGGCGGCCGTCTGCACGAGAAGGTCGGTCGCGTCGAGGACTGTTTCGCACCCGCGCCACGCCGCCTGAGGCAGTTCCCGAATCGCTGCCTCCATCCGTTCGGGACCGTAGGTGACGTACACCTGAGCGAGGAACACCGGCGTGAGCACGAGGTTCAACGTCGTGGTGTACCCACCCGAGAGCGTGCCGCCGACTTCTGTCCGTGGCGGCACAATGCCAAGCCCACCGAGGAGGTAGTGGGCGGCTACGCCCGCGACGACCGCCGCGACGAACAGCGAGCCGAACAGCACGGCCGCCATCCGGATGCCGTAGTATCGCCGGTAGGTCCGCACCAGCGGCGGGATGATGAGATCGGCGTAGATGAACGCCAGCACGCTGCCGAACGGGAGGCCGTTGGTCCAGAGCACGAGCGCGAACGGCACGTTGCCGACCGAGCACATGAACGTCACCACGCCGATGACGACCGCGATCACCGTGTCGAACACGACGGACTGAAGGCCAGTCTCGACGCCGAACAGCGCCGCCCACCACGCCTCGGGGACGAACGCACCGATCAACCCCGCGAGGACGAACCCGAGCGCGATGTCCTCCCAAAGCATCTCCCAGTCTTTCACCGTCTTCTTGCAGGCGGCGTCCCAGCCGTCGACGGTGAGCAGTTTGTCGGCCCACGCGACCTCCCCTGTACTACTCGTCTCACCGTGCTGGCTCTCGTAGGCGCGCCGACACCCGCCACAGCAGAAGTACTTCGTTCCGCCGGTGGTTTCGGCGGCGATCGTCTCCTCGTCGGTCGGGTCGGCCTCCATCCCACAGGCATCACAGTTCGTCTCCTCGACGTCGTGGAGGTGCTCGCGCGCGGCGTCGAACCAACTCTGGGGGACGACGTTGCGGAAAATGAGGGCGAGCACGCAAATCGCGATCACGCCGCCGAGATACTCGCCGACCACGAACTCCCAGCCGAGCAGCACCCACATCACGAGCCCGAGCTCGATCACGAGGTCGGTGCTCGCGAACAGGAAGGCTCCGAGGCTCGCGACGCCCGACGCGCCCTTCTTGAACAACGATTTGCTCGTCCCGACCGCGGAGTACGAACAGCTCGACGAGGCCGCCCCGAACGCCGAGCCGAGCGCGACCTCGCGCCAGCCGTCATCGCCGAGCACCTCGGTCATCCGCTGTTCGCTCACGAACACCTCGACCACCCCCGAGAGGGTGAACCCGAGCACGAGCGCCCACCACGTCTCCCACGTCATGCTGGCGACGAGGCGGATCGCGTCGGCAAACGAAGCAGTGACTGACATGATCGAGTCTATGATTCGATGAGTCGCAAGTCGCCGCAGTGTCGGATCGGTGTTCGCAGCGGTTGGACCGAGGCTGCGAGAGGCTGGACCGAGACACGCCCGTGGCTCGGCGAAATCGGTCGACAAAAACGAGCCGAAGCCGCTCGAAGCGGCTCCGGATCGCCGTAGGAACTGCTGGCCGTCACCCCGGAGCTCATCCGCATCCGGTTCCCGGACGCGTCACCCCAGGTGGGCGTGCATGCTTCCGTATATTCTTCGATGTAATAAATCATTCCCTTTGTGAGATTATCTGTTCTATCGCGTCGATTCGCGATCGGACCGCGGCGACCGCGCGGTTCAATCGGTTCGGCCGTCGCCATCACTGGAAGTTCTCGAGGATCGTCCCGTCGGCACCCACGGCGACGTCCGAATACTCGACCGTGCCGAGCGCGACGCCGTGGAGCGTCTTCGACACGGAGGTGTCGGCCACCGACCATTCGTTGCCGTCGACGGTGACGACCGTCCCGCCTGGACCGACGGCGGTTCCGCGGCCGTCCCGCCGGTCGACCGCGTGGAGCGCGTTCTCGACCGACGCGACCGAGATCCAGTTGAACCCGTTGTAGAGGAAGATCGAGCCGTCGTCGGCGACGACAGTAACGGTGTCGGGATCGAGGGTCGCGACGTCGTGGAGACTCGTGCTCACGTCGTCGATCCCGATCGAGCGCCACCCGCCGTCGGATCGCTTCCGGGAGACGTTGCCAGTGGTGTCACAGAGATAGCCAGCCGCTCCCCGCGTGGCGATGGCGTTGACGCTGTCGCCGTCGGTGGGTTTCGTGACCTCGCCCCACTGGATAGTCCCCTGCTGGTTGCGGCCGACGAGGAGTTCGCCGGAGCCATTTATAAGGGAGATGCGCTCGCCGCCGGCCTGGCCGACGACCGCGACGTCTTCCCACGAACTCGTTTTCTCCTTCGGGGCCGAGCGGTCGGTCAGTTCGTCGTCCGCGACGTCGTAAAATCCCGCCGCACCGCTGTCGCCGCACATCCATACGCGCTCGCTGTCGTTCGTGACGGCCGCGCCGGTGAGACCGTTGCTCGCTCCACCTGGTCCGCTCTCGACGACGATCTCCCAGTCGTCGTCGGTTCGGGCGAGCACACGGCCGCTCTCGCCGGCTGCGACCGGACCGTCCGCCGCAAGCACCACGTCGCGGAGTGCCTTTCCGGTCGGCGAGTCGACGCGCTGCCAGCCGTGGGTCGCGGTCGGGCTACTCGTCAGACAGCCCGCGAGACCGACTGTAACCACGCTTCCTGCGAGCGCGAGCACGTCCCGTCTGGAGCAGCGGCGCGTCCGTTCCGGTGTGGTCGAGTCGTCGTGCGTCATTGCTGCACCCCGAATCACCACTCCTCCTGGCGATAGTCCGGCGTCTCGCCGCGGGGCGTGAACGCACCGGGCGACGCCGTGCGTTTCGCGATGGTGGCGATCCGGAGAATGAAGGAGAACAACACGGCGAACGGGGCGAACGCGAGCGCGAGCGCGGCGCTCACGAACACCACCATCCCGGGACCGTGACCGCCTGGCGGCGCACCGTCGGCGAAGATCAGAATCAGGAACGCCGAGACGAGGAACGCACCGAGCCCGGAGTAGACGATGAGCCGCGAGAGCCGCGCGAGCTCCTGTTGGATGTACAGCGCCTTGTAGTACTGCCGGATGATCGACAGCCCGACGTACAGCTCGCGGAGATCGTCGAGCAGTTCGTCCGCGTGCGCGGTGAGGGCCTCGGCAGTCTCGGCCTGGATGCGCCGTGCGGCGTTGATGTTCTCGGCGTAGCCGTCGCCCATCATCGGCAGCAGGACCTCGATGAGCGGTCGGTTCTCGTCGCCGGTTTGCGCTTTGAGCCGCTCGGTCTGTTCGGTGACGTCGTCGGCGTACGTCTCGATACGATCGCGGAGTGCCGTATCGCCGCTTTCGGTGCTCGCTTCGCGAAGCGACGCTGCCCGACGCGACAGCACCCGGGCGGCGACCGCGAGGAAGGCACCCGGATCGGTCGGACTCACGGCCACGTCGGGGAGGCGTTCCTCGATCGTCCCCCGGAACGCCCGGACACTCTCGATGCGCTCGCGCAGCCGATTGGGCGTGCCGAACAGTTCGGAGATCGTGAGCTGGTTGACCGCGACCACTATCGGCACGAACGAGAACAGCCCCGAGATGATCCCACCGAACAGACTCGTGACGAACCCCGCCTTGGCGATCCCGACGACATCGGTGAGGCCGCCGATCAGCGCCACGACGAACACGCTCGCCACGAGACCGCCGACGATCGCCCAGCGGTTGCCTTCGAGCAGGAGCCACCGCCGTGCGCCGATCCGGCGTTCGCGGTCGGTGAGATACGCGGTCGCGATCCGGCCGCCGGCGACCAGCAGCCGGCCGACGATCCAGACGAACCGCACGACGAACGCCACCACCGGCCGGAGTGCCGGCACGATGGCTCCGAGGACGCCGTCGGTCTCGGCGGGCGGTTCGTCGGTCGGTTCGGTTTCAATGCCGATCGGTTCGTTGCCGTCGCTTGGTTCGGCGTCGGTCGATTCGTTGCCGTCGCTGTCGTCGGTCTCGTCAGATACAGTGTCGTCAGTCATGGTTGCAGGAGCATTCCGGCGAGGCCATCGAGCGTGCCGGTCGCGAGATGGGCGAGGAAGGTCGCGAGCACGATCACCAAGGTCGCGAGCACGATCACCCGCCGGAGCATCGTGCTCCGGGCTTTCCGGAGCTCAGACCAGCTCTGTGGGTGGTATCCGAGATACCACAGACAGATGATCGCGGCGAGGTTGATCGAGAGGATGTTGAGGAGCACGACCGCGCCGGAGCCGAGAACGGCGGTCGGTCGCCCCCACGCGATCCCGACGCCAACGACGCCGAGCGGCGGGATCACGGCGGCGGCGATCATCACCCCCACGAGTCCGATGGTCGCGCTGGTCGAGAGGCTGATCGCGCCCGCAAAGCCCGCGCTCAGCGCGATCACCACCAGCAGGAAGCTCGGTGCGGTGTGGTTGCTGAGCTGGAGCACCTGATCGACGTTCAATCCCGTCGGAATGAACTGGGTCGAACGGATCAGCAGGGCAAAGCCGACCGCGCTGGTGATCGCCACCAGCCCGCCGATCGCCTGGAACTTCAGGCTCCGGGCGAAGAGCTTCTGATCGTCGATGACCGTCGCCACGCTGGTCGCCATCGGCGGGCCGATCAGCGGCGCGATCACCATCGACCCCACCAACACGGCGGTCGATTCGAGCATCACCCCCGCGGTGGCGACCACCGCGCTGATCGCGGTCATCAGCGAATAGATCACGAGATCGGGGATGAGATCCGCCGCCTTCGAGTGGAGTTCGCTCCGAGAGATCCCCTGGTGGCCGAGCCCCTCGACCTGCTCGTAGAGGTCGTCGGACTCGCCGAGCCGGTCCGAGGTGATCGTTTCGGGCTCGACCACGACCGTGTACATGTCCGCACCAAGATCGAGCTCCGCGAGCTCGTTTTGGATGGGTTCGACGGTGTGAGACGGCAGCGGGAACGAGATCGTCGCCGACGTGTCGGGATCGTCGGTGTGATCGGAGACCGTGTAGTCGAGATCGTTCGCATCGAGCACGTCGAGCACCGTCTCGCGGGTGCTCTCGGACATCGTGATGATCTCGACCAGCCGCATGTCTTTGCGAGCCATCTCAGCCCACACACCGCGATCGGTGCTTCGAGACGAGTTCGATAGCGATCCAACCTGTCAGGGACGTCGGTTGACGATCGACGTCCGTTCGAGCGTATCGGTGGGTCGTTTCCATTTCAGCGAGAGCTATCGGTGATGAGTCGAGGAGTCGAGAACGTCGAAACGATGGCCGCTATCGAACGGCGGGCGGCCCATCGCTCTCGTGGTCGTCGCGGTCACAGGCAGTTCGTCGTCGATACCACCAGAGTAGCAGAAGTAGCGTCGTGATCATCGGTAGCGAGACGGGACGCCGGCCGGGCCATGCCCGCGAGTGGCGGTCGCGCTCGGACCGGACCGTCGGTCGATCGACGGTTTGCCGTGAGCGAAACCGGCGGCTGCGAGGCTTTTGACCACCGAGGTCATCCACGCCCGCCGCGGGCGTGTCGTCCGGCGTCGCTCCGTGACCGACGATCGATCGCCGGCGGACAAAAGGACACCAGATCGTACAGCACGGTACTCTGTGCTATCGGAGAGAGCTGTCGTCGCTCCCGAGGCGAGCGTGCCCCGTCACCGACCACTACACCGGTGTACGATCGCTGCGCTCAGTTGACCTCGGGTTCGTGTCGCGGCGCTGGTTCGGATTCGGGTCCGACGCCGCCGATGAGCGATTTCGCGGCTTCGAGCGCCTCCAGCCGGTCGCCGATCTCCGCGAGGAGATCCGCGCGTCGGGCGCGGAGCCGAGCTTCACTGTATCCCGCCCCCGACTCGGCCGACTCGTCGAGGAGTTCGACGAATTCGGCGAACAGTTCGCGCTCGGCGAGATCTTCCGGTGGTGTTTCGCGGATTCCCATCGGTAGCTATCACCGCGTCCGCCGACAACTTCGGTTTTTCTAGTCATAGACTAGAAAAATAGCGTGTTATGACACGTGATCGCCGAGGCGATGGGAGCGCTTCAAACGATCGATAGCGTCACGAGGGCGGGTCAACGGCAGGGATGGCGCTGTGAGCGGGCCGGGAAGTAAGCGAGGACGAACGTCAAAACAGGAGGAACTCGGCGGGCGCAACGGTCTCGTCGAACGCACGGGTGTACAGATCGGCGATCGTTTGCCTGATCGCGGACAGCTGATCGATACCGTTGGCGCAGTCGGTCACACAGCGAGCGGTCACGTCGTCGCCGTACTCCTCGTAGCGAAGCCGGCCGTGGCAGTGTGGACACCGCGGTTCGACGTGAGCGTGCATCCATTCGACGTCGTAGCCGGCCGCAGCCAGCCGTTTACGGAGGGCGTACCAGACGTGAACGTCCCACGATTCGGTGCCCTCGGCGGTTCGTTTGAGTCGGGCGAGTGCGAGCGCCGCCTTCCGGTAGAGCGCGTCGTCGGTCGGGTGATGGTTGGCGTGACACCGACGGAACCGGTTGAACAGCGCAGCTTTCGACGACCGAGTCGCACCAGTGGTGAGCTCGCCGGCCGTCGCGGACGCCAGCGACTGCTCGTCGGCGGTGACGACACGCCGTGGCCGTCCCTGGTCGTCGTACTGTTGCTCGTCGGAAAGCGATGCCCCGGTCTTCGGACAGAACGCGTCTTCCCCAATCATGGTTGTACTCACTACCGGTCGAAAGAGACCGCTGCAGCCCGGCGGGACGCAGCATCCCAGCCGTGTTCACAGCGAAAAGTCGAGGCCTGAGCTTGTATCGAGCCGCGGCGATCGTCCGCCCCCGATGGCTCGTCTGACGTCCCTCGCAACGCCGTGTTGCGCCCGACGAATCCACGCACGACCCCGTGCTGGTCGGCGGGACGTCATCCGCGCCCCAGCGGGAGCGCGTCGTCCGGTTCGGGCATGCGATAAATCCGTACAATACTCCAGGCAAAAAACGTTTCGTCGGTGGCGTCTACTGGAGTATTGCACCAAACAGCCGGTTCGTACGGGTCGAAACCAGTCCGTTGATGAGTGATAGCGGGAGACCCACGGACGAAAATCTTTGACGTCCCATCGGTAGATGTCTTCGATCATACCCACGAACGGGGGTGGAGCCAGCGGTACGTCGGAACCGTCCGCCGATACGTCGGAGCCATCGGTGTCAAGATTTGATCGTCTATCTCAGGATTCGATGGTCTATCGAACGATGGCCGGAATCCGCGATCACTACTGTAGAACGATGGACAATCTTCCCGGAATGTGTCGACTCGTTAAGTCGTTGGTGGACATCTCGCCGAGTGCGCATGGTGGAATACACCTTCGAAGTGTCCGACATGAACTGCCGAAGCTGTGAAAACATGCTCCGAGAAGGGGTTACCAGTCTTCAAGGGATCGCGACCGTCGAGACCGACTCGCCCACGAACACGCTCGTCGCACGCGGCGAGTCGGGGATGGAAGACCGGGTTCGGCAGGCGATTTCGGAGACCGGCTACAGCGTTCGAGAGTAGTCAGCGTCCCGCTATCCAAACAGAGCGTAGCAGCTTCTTTGACACACAAAATGAGTTTCAGCACCGAAATCGCGGACAGGATGCGACACGGCGTCGGTAGCTTCGGGATCGATTTCGACCGCACGACCACCGCCGTAGTCGCCATGATCGGCCTCGACGTGCTCTGGTGGGTCATGCTGTACAACGGGAACGTCCCGATGCCGGGGATGATGTGGCTGATGGATCAGGGGGTTCCGATGGCCGCGCCGGGAGCGATGGAACTCGGCGTGTTCCACGTCGGAACGTTCGGTGCGGTCGTGGGGTACGTCTCGATGTGGGGCGTGATGATGTGGGCGATGATGCACCCCGCAATGATCCGGTTCACTCGGGAGTACGTCGCTGCATACGAGGGAACGGCCGTGGGAGCGACGACGGCGGTGACGGCGTTTCTCACGAGTTATCACCTCGTCTGGGCGCTCTCGGGCGTGATTCCGCTCGGATTCCACGCGATACTGCCGGGTGGCATCTACGGGTTCACGCAAGCACACACCCACCTCGTCATCGGTGGCGTCCTCGTGCTCACGGGCCTCTACCAGCTCTCGTCGTTCAAACGGTGCCGACTTCGCGCGTGCTGTGCCCGTATCGACCCGCACAGTCAGGACGTCGTAGCGGCGCTCAAGAAGGGGTTCGATCACGGGATCAGCTGCGTGCTGATCTGTTTCGGCCCCTTCTTCCTGCTCATGCCGTTTTTCGGCGAGATGAACTTCTTCTGGATGATCGCACTCACTGGTGTCGTCACCATCGAACGCCTACCCGACTGGGGGCGTGAACTGGCGATTGCGACGGGGATCGTTGCCCTAGTGGCCGGGTTGGGCGTGCTCGTCTTCCAACCCGACCTCCCGATCGCATTCACCATGTTGATGTGAGATGAGCGGGATTCACGAACGGCCGGTCGTGCGGATCGTCGTTGGTGGGATCGCCACGGGACTGTTCGTCCTGTTCGGGCTCGCTGCGGTCGGCTATCTGCTCTCGGACGGCGAAGCGTTCGGAACAGTGACGCTGAACGTCGGTCTCGCGATGGCCGCTGGCGCTCTTGCTTGCTACGAGTTTCACGCGTTCGATCGGTGTTGCAACCGGTAGCGCCAGTCGTCACTCCGTTTCGCTGTCGATCGATTTTGCGACCGCCGAAACGGCGCTACTGCGAGCAGCGGTCGCCGGCAGCGGTCCGATGTCGGGAGCGCCGAATCCATCGTGGCGAACCCGAAGGGACAAGGCGCTGGCTACCGTCCCGTCGGCCATGTTCGGAGGAGGCGGCGGGATGAACCCGCGCAAGCTGAACCAGATGATGGAACAGATGGGCATCGACATCGAGGAGCTCGATGCCGAAGAGATCGTGATCCGTACCGGTGACGAGGAGCTCGTCTTCGATCAACCCGACGTCCAGCGGATGGACGCCCAGGGCCAGGCGACTTACACCATCACCGGCGAACCCGAAACGCGCGAAGCGGGCGGCGGGGAGGAGGCAACCCCGCTCGGGGCCGGCGACGACGGTGCGGGCGACGCCGAGAGCGGTGGCGGCGACGGGATCCCGGAAGCGGACGTGGAGATCGTCGCCCAGCGCACCGGCGCGAGCGAGGACGACGCACGCGAGGCTCTCGAAGCGACCGACGGCGACCTCGCGGCCGCGGTCTCGCGGCTGGAGTGAGCGCCGTTCTGCTGGTCACCGACGACCGCGAGTACCTCCGCGAGCCGGGCGAGACTCTCGAAACCGATCTCGGCGTGCTCGACGTGCCGGACGACGTTGAGCCGGGCGACCGACTCGAAACCCATCTCGGGACTGAGTTTCGGGTTCGAGAGCTCCGCGGCCCCGACCTGTTCCATCACTTCGAGCGCACCGGCGCGCCAATGATGCCCCGAGACATCGGTCTCATCATCGGCCACACCGGCGTCGCGACCGGTGATCGCGTTCTCGACGCCGGGACCGGAACGGGCGTGCTCGCTGCGTATCTCGCGCGAGCCGGTGCGTCGGTGGTGACCTACGAACAGGACCCGGAGTTCGCCGACGTGGCACGCGAGAACATGGCGCTCGCCGGCGTCGCCGGAGCGCCACCGGGAGACGGAACCGAGTCGGCTCCCGAGCCCGGCAGCGCCGCGGTCCGGGCCGGCGACGCGCGCGACGCACTCGACGAGCTCTCGGGGTTCGATCTCGTGACCCTCGATACCGCCGACGCCCCCACGATCGTCGAACACGCACCGGACCTGCTCGTTCCGGGTGGGTTCCTCGCGGTCTACTCGCCGTTCGTCGAGGATTCCCGCGCAGTCGTCGAGAGTGCCCGTGAGGCTGGGCTCGCTGTCGAGACCTACGAAACCATCCAGCGCGAGATGGACTTCGACGAGCGCGGCACCCGCCCCTCGACCGCCGGCGTCGGCCACACCGGCTATCTCGTGTTCGGCCGGAGATAACGGCCAGTTCTTCGGTTATCTGGGGCTATAAGCCCGTCACGCCCCGAACAGGGAGTGGACCATGAGCGAATCAGAACCCGAAGAACGACTCGACGAGACGACGACGTGGCCCGAACTCGCGATCGGGCTGTACGACCGGCTGACCGGCCGTGGCGCGGAGATCACCTACGAGTTCGAGGAGATGGAGGTCGCGGTCCCGTCGAAGGCCGGTGAGGACGCCGATCACGCCCACTGGCACGTCGACGGAACGCTCCGAATCACGACGCGCGAGCCGTAGCCGTGGACGCCTCGCGCGCGCTCGCGACGATCGCCGACGAAGACCTCGCGCCGCTCGACGTGAGCGCCGACCTCGCAGTGTCGATCGACGGCCACGAGGTCACGATCGAATCCGCCACCGACCGACTCCACGTCGCGGTGCCGACGGTTGGGGTTGCGGCGGCGCTGGTGCGGCGGGCGCGCGACGTGCTTCCGGGCGCGGCGCGGGTGCTCGCAACGGCCGATCTGACCGCAGTGGTACGGGTACGTGGTACGGTCGTGGCCGTTCTCGGTGCGGAAGCGCGTCCCAGTCGGCTCGGTGAGCGACTCGACGCCCCCCTCCAGGTCAGCGCCGACGGCGCGTTCACAGCGACGATCCGTGAGGCGCTGTCGACGCTGTGATCGGCTGTGGAGGCAGCCGACCGCACGGACCACTTACTCGACGGCACGTAGCAGTCCGAGCAGTTCCTCACGATCGGCAGCCGGATCGAACGTGTACTCGACTCCGAGCGCCGCGAGCAGCGAGTCGAACCCCTGTGTCGGGTAGGCTCCGCCAGCGATCCGGAACGACCCTTCGTGAATCCAGACGGCCAGCCACGCTTCGATCGCGATTTCGCCGTCGTGGTCGTTCGACGCGATGGCGTGGCGTGCGGTGTACTTCGTGAGACGAGCGCGGTTACCGCCCTCGGTACGCATTCGTTCGGTTCGGCCGCGGTCGATGGTATGGAACCCGCGATCTTCGAGTCTGTCGACGAACGTGCGGCGCGCTTCGGCGACCACGGCGGGACGGATCATCGTGGGGCCGACACCCGGCGCGAGCGGTGGTCGGAAGGTGAGTCGTGTGGCGAAGAAAAACCGCCACGGGCCGTCGAGATCGCCGTCGGACGCTGACTCGATCGCTTCGCGCCGATCGGCATCCTCGTAGACGAGCGTGTGGCCCTCAACTTGGACGGCGGAGAGTTGGAACACCGTCTCCGTGGTGTCCTCGGTGAGTTCCCATCCGCTCTCGGCAAGGGATTCGTCGGGGACCGACGGCATCAGTGGAGGCTACGCACCGGGTGCTCTTGAAGACTGGCGGTAGCGGTGCGGTTGCGGTCCTGGCGGATGAAGGGCGAACGAACGGAGTGAGGGCTTCTGTGGTGCTGCGTGGGGCGGTTGCGGAGCGGTCGCGGCAAGCGCCAACAGCCGCACCGCGAGCGAGGCCGACGGCCGAGTGAGCGGCCGAGGAACCCCCGGAGTTCTCGTGAGCGAAGCGAACGAGGGCTCGGAAGAGGTTGCTCTTCCGGTGGGGGTGACGACGGCTTTTGATCCACATTTTGCCAGCGAACGAGCGTCAAGCGGCGCTACGCGCCGCTGACCATTCGAGGGGGCCTTCGGCCCACGAGAAGAAAGCGAGTGAGCGCAGCAAAAGGTGGTGGCCTAGTGATCGTCCTCGCGCCAGCTGTGTTCGCACTCGGTGCAGACGAAAAACCGGGTTTCGGACTCGTCAGCCGACCGGATCTGCTGCATGTACCAGTACGCCCGGTCGTTGTCACACTCGGGACAGTCGACTTCGGTCGTCGGCAGGCCGCGCTCCTCGGCGTCGCTGACGTCGATGATCTCGGACTGTTCTTGGGACTGCGTCGTGCCCGTCTCGCCGGTGATCTCCTCGAAGAGATCGGCGTATTTGTCGTCTGCCATGATGTGGTCCCGTTTCGGGTGCGGTCGGTTCGTGGTCCAACGGGTTAAGTCGACTGGGTTCCGTGCCGCGAAGGAAACCGTGATAGGTGCGCGGGGCGTGGCGTCGGTAGATGGTTTTCCGACGTTTGCGGGAGTGGTTTCGCGCCACGTTTCTCGGCACCGACCGCCGGGTGCTCGTGCTCGCGCTCGCTCGGATGGCCGACTCGATCGCGAACTCCTTTCTCATCGTCGTGCTACCGCTCTATATCGCCAGCGGGCAGATCCCGATAGAGGGCCTGGTCGGCGTCGAGGTGGGCGGGCTCGCGGTGTCGGAGGAACTCCTCATCGGGATCGTGCTCTCGCTGTTCGGCTTTCTCAACAGTCTCGGCCAGCCGTTCACCGGCCGGCTGTCGGATCGAACCGGTCAACGTCGGCCGTTCATCCTCGGCGGGCTCGCGCTGCTTGGGGTCGCGAGCGCCGCCTACGCGTTCGTCGATAACTACTACGCGGTCGTTGCCTTTCGGATGCTCCAAGGACTCGGCGCGGCGCTCACCATTCCGGCGACGGTCGCGCTGGTGAACGAACTCGCGACATCTGTCGACCGTGGCGAGAACTTCGGCGTGTTCAACACCTTCCGGCTGCTGGGCTTCGGCCTCGGGCCGATCGTCGCCGGTGTCCTCATCACCGGCGGACTGTCCGGGACGAGCGTCGTTACGTATCGGCTGTTCGGCACGACGGTTTCGGGCTTCGAGGCCGCGTTCGCCGTCGCCGTTCTCGGCGCGGCGGCGAGTTTCGCGCTGGTGACGCTGCTGGTTTCGGACCCGCCGGAGACCGAGGCCGCCGCCGGCGAGGATCTCTCGGTAGCGATCCGCGATCCGACCGGCGAGCACCTCCTGGATCCGGTTTTCACGCTCGGTCTCGCTACGCTCTTCATGGCTATCGGCATCGGCCTCTTCGCGACGCTCCAGGAGTTGATCAACAGTCGACTCGATCAGGGGCCGTTCCTGTTCAGCGTCGAGTTCGCCGCCGTGGTCATTGCGAACGTCATTCTTCAAGTCCCGATCGGTCAGGCGAGCGACCGCTACGGCCGTCGTCCGTTCATCGTTGCCGGGTTCGTCCTGCTCGTCCCCACGACGTTCGTCCAGGGTCTCGTGACCGAACCCCTCCTGATGATCGCCGTCCGGCTCGGCCAGGGCGTGGCGGTGGCGATGGTGTTCGCGCCGGCGCTCGCGCTCGCAGGCGACCTCGCCGGCAAGGGCCAGTCGGGCACGCAGCTCTCGATCCTCACGATGGCGTTCGGACTGGGGGTCGCCATCGGCCCACTCGCCTCCGGCTTTCTCGTCGGATTCGGGTTCGTCTATCCCTTCGCGTTCGGGGCCGCGCTCGCGGCGATCGGGTTCGTGTTCGTCTACACGCAAGTCGAGGAGACGGTCTCCGATACCGTCGCGCCAGGTGGCGACATCGTTCCGCAGGACGACTAGCCACTTTTTTACTTCGTCGAGTGCGCTCGCTTTGCTCGCGCACCACTCCTCGTAAAACCTGGACTAAAAACACCCGCTCACTCGCGCCGACGGCGCTCGTTCGCGGTGAACCGTGCTCGCTTCGCTCGCACGGATAGTTTTCACGTCTGCCCCGCACAGCACCGCCGAAGCCCTCGGCCGTTCGCTCCCGGCCTCGCCCTTCATCCACCAGGCCCGCACCGCTACCGCCAGCGTCGAAAGCGCTCGAACGAAGTCGAAACGCCGTTCGGTCGCCGTTACTCGAACTCCGGCTCGCGGTCCTCGACGAACGCACGCATCCCCTCGCGCTGGTCGTCGGTGCCGAAGAGCCCGCTCCACGCCCGGCGCTCGTAGGTCAGCCCGGCCGACTGGTGCGTCTCGTGGACCTGGTTCATCGCCTCCTTCGCGGCCTGAAGCGCGTGTTTGGGTTTCGCGGCGAGTTCGGCGGCCATCCCGGCGACGTGATCGTCGAGTTCGTCGTGGGCGACGACCTCGCCGACCAGCCCGTGTTGGTGGGCGTCCTGGGCGTCGACACGCTCGCCGAAGAATACCAACCGGCGCGCGAGTTCGTCGCCGACCAGCCGCGAGAGCCGCTGCGTTCCGCCCCAGCCAGGAACGATCCCGAGATCGATCTCGGTCTGGCCGAGGACGGCGCGCTCGGACGCCACCCGGAGGTCGGCGGCGAGCGCGAGTTCACAGCCGCCGCCGAAGGCGTACCCGTTGACTGCGGCGATCACCGGGGCTGGGAACGTCTCGATGGCGTCGGTCACTCGGTGGCCGAGCTCGGCGTAGGCCTGCGCCTCCGCGACCGAAAGCTCCGCCATGTACGCGATGTCCGCACCCGCGACGAACGCATCGTCGCCTGCTCCCGTGAGGACGAGCGCGCGGGCGTCCCGAGCCTCCGCCAGCGCCTCCTCCAGAGCTTCGAGGGTGTCGGTGTTGAGTGCGTTCAGCCGATCGGGGCGGTCGACGGTGATCGTCGCGACGCCCTCATCGCGGTCGAGATCGATCGTATCCCACGACATGCTCCGGTCGAGGATCGGCAGCCACAAATCGTTTCGCAGTCACACGCCGCGCCATCAAGCGGCGATCAGTTCCTCGTCAGCCGCAGGACCGACAAGGTCTCGAACGGAAACGAGTCCTCGGTGACGGTCTCGCTTGCGAACCCCACGTGGGCGGCGTGTTCGACGATCGTCTCGACGCCGGCGAGGCTACTCACGAGTAAGAGAACTCGGCCCTCGGGCGCGAGTACGCGTCCGACGTCCGCGAGAAACGGTTCGATGACCGCTCGCCCGGTCTCGCCACCCGACAGCGCCACCCCCATCCAGTCGTCGGCCGCCTCGTCGGGCTCGGTCGGGAGGTACGGCGGATTGAACGTCACGAGATCGAACGCCTCGGCCGCAAACGCGGCCGTGAGATCGGCCCGAACGGCGTCGATCCCCGCCTCGCGGGCCTGCCGGCAAGCGTGAGGATTCCGGTCGACACCCACGACTCGCGCTCCGGCCGCTTGCAGTTGCGCTGCGACGTACCCTGATCCCGTGCCGACGTCGAGCACACGGTCGGTCGGCGTGACGTCGGCCATCGCTGCGGTCGCGAGGAGATCTGAGTCCTCGGCGGGCTGGTACACGTCGTCGCGTTCGCGGCGGTCGTCGAGCCCCATCAGTTCTCGCCGCCGTCGGTCGCCGTGGTCGATCCCCGCGCTCGTGTACCGGAGTCAGTGCGTTCGGGCGCACCGCGATCGGTGACGTCGAAGCCGGATTCCGCCCGTGCGTTGAGCGTCCGCTGGGGGAACGGGATGGTGATCCCTTCGCGATCGAAGGCAGTCTTCACCGACTGGATCACGCCAGTCTTCGACGCCCAGACGCGACGAGCGCTCGGCTTGTCGACCCAAAAACGGAGTTCGAGGACGATCCCGGAGTCGGCGAACCGTTTCAGCACCGTCCGTGGCGAGGGGACCTCCCGAATCCGGTCGTCGTGGTCCTCCATCGACTCCGTGGCCACCGCCATCGCACGATCGAGGTCAGTATCGTAGTCGACACTCATCTCGATGTCGACCCGGTATCGGTCGTTCTCCGATCGGTTGATCAGCGGATTACTGGTGACCTCGTTGTTCGGGATCAGCACGTGCTCGTCGTCGAACGTCCTGATCTTCGTGTTGACGATGGTCACGTCCCGAACCACACCCTCGTGCCCATCGACCTCGATCCAGTCACCAACCCGGAACGGCCGTGAAAAGAGGAGCACGAACCCGGCGGTGATCGCACCGAGGGTGTCGCGTGCCGCGTAGCCGAGCACTGCCCCGAGTACGCCCGCGCCGACGAACAGCTGTCCCGGATCGATACCCCAGATGACGAGCAGCCCCATAAACGCGAATACGGATACCCCGACGTCGGCGACGTGATACGCCACTTCGCTCTGGTGGTCAGTAATCGCGTCGTACTCCTCGGAGAGTCGATCGATCGAGCGGTTGATGAGTCGGATGAGGAGGTACGCGATCACGAGGACCGCGATCGTGATCAGTACGCGAGCAGCCTCGAAACGCGTCACAGACGCCGACTTGACGAGATACTCGACGAACCCGGTGACGTGCCAGACCACAGCTAAAGCGAGGACGACACCGACGGTGAGCAGCGCCACCGCACCGGCCTGGGTCGCCTCGGTCAATCGCGAACTGTAGCGCCGTTTGAGCGGGCGACCAGCTCGCCTGATGGCTTCGCCAGCCACCGCCAGCAACCCGAACAGCACGACGGTCCCGAGCAGTTGCTCTCCGAGCGTGTGGAAGTACGCCCGCTGCAACTCCTTTGCGTACTCGAAGACGTTCATCGTCGCGTCCCATCGTGGCCGTCTACGATGGCCGGCCGTCTCGCTATCGAGCCGGACGGTCGACCGGCCGATCGAGCACTCGGAACGACAGCCGATCGCCGACACACGGAACGGTCACGCGCCCGACTCAGACGGCGTCGAATCGCTCGCCACCACATTCGGGACAGAGCTGCTGGCGCTCGTCGAACTCCACGAGACAGTCGGTACAGCGATACGTCGTCGGCTCGTCGTCGCCGTCGGGAACGATCGAGTCCCGTACCTCGTCTACGACGCCCATACCCATCCGTGCACCGCCATCCGCTTTTCCTCGCTGCATGAAATCGCCGGGAACCCGCGAACGCGGCGGTCACGTCGATCGACTCCTCGATCTCGATCGTCGACCGCCGGTCGCTGGTCATTCGATCTCGCTCCCCGACGTCGGTTCTTCGCTTGGCGCACCACCGACTTCCACACCGAGACGGGCCAGTGCGGCGAACTCCTCCGGTGTGAGATCGCCCGCCCGCTTTCTCAGTAACTCCTCGTCGGCAGCCTCGACCACCGCCGCCGGTTGCTCGATCTCCGAGATGTGGGTCGTGTTCCGGATCGCGTTGCGAACGGTCTTGCGCCGCTGGGTGAACACCGCCCTGACGAACGCGAGAAACGCCATCTCGTCGATCGCGTAGTCCGGATCGCACGGCGAAGTTCGCACGATTGCACTCTCGACGGCCGGCGGCGGCGAGAACGCCTCCGGCGGCACGGTTTCGACGATCTCGCACTCCGCGTAGTGGCCCACAGTCACCGATAGACGACCGTAGTCGTCGGTTCCGGGGGCGGCGACCATCCGCTCGGCGAACTCCCGTTGTACCATGATCACGAGCGGTCGCTTCGCGGGCAGCAACCGAAAGAGCACCTCGCTCGAAACGCCGTACGGGAGGTTCGACACCGACACAGAGAACTCGGGAATCTCGAGCGAGAGCGCGTTACCCTCGACGACATCGAGCCGTCCGTCCGCGCAGGCGTCGGCGAACTCCTCGCGAAGGAAGTCAGCGAGTCGCGCGTCGCGCTCGATCGCCGTGACGCGGTCGGCCGTATCGAGTAGGCGGTCGGTCAGCGCGCCCGTTCCGGCTCCGATCTCGAGGACGTGACTGGTGTCGAACGCCTCGGCGTACGTCGGAAGACGGTCGAGCACGCGGTCGTCGACGAGGAAGTGTTGATCCTGGTTCCGGTCGGGCTGGATCCCCGCCCGGGCCAGCAGCGCGTCGGGATCACGACCCTCCGTCGACGAGCGGTTCCGACCGGTCATGACTTGGTGTATCCGTTCGTCGCGTATTAAACGCCCTGTTTACTCCGCACCCGACGCCGGTTGGTACGCAGCCAGCGTCTCCCGAACGATGCGTGCGAACTCGCGGCCGGTCGCCGGATCGTCGAACTCGAAAGCGTCGGGCGGACTCACGACACGGTCGTAGAGGCTTGTCAGAAGCCGTTTGGCGAATCCAGCACTATCGTTTCGGTCCGGCTCTCGGAAGCTGACTCGCCGGCCGTTCTCCTCGACGGTCACCCCAGCAACGGAGTGGAATCCATAGCAGGTCGTACTGCTTCCATCAATCGTCGAGACACAGATCGAATCGGTTTCGACACGGTACTGCCGGCCGTCTTTCGTCCACTCGATGCGTATCTCGTCCGGAACTAGACAGGCCCACAGCGGAGCAAGCGCATCCGATACGTTGCTACGGAACTCCTCGCCGCCCACCCAGTTCACGCCGATGTGCGTCCAGTCGTGATGCGGAACAGCGAAGTAAATCGACTCTCCCCCTCGTTGGAGCGCGAGCCTGAACAGAAAGTGGTTTCCAAAGATACCATCCACGAGCGACGCGAGCCGTTCGACCGTTCCGCTCGCGTCGGGCAACGGCGCTCGAAACTGCGGACTATCGCGGTCCCAGCGGTCCTCACCAAGCGGCTCGAACTCCTCGCGCACGTCCGTCCACACCGCTTCGCAGTCGGCAGTGTCCGGTAGGTCTTCGTCCAACCACTCGATGTCGAAACAGACGAACACGGTATCCGCGTACGGAAGTGCTGCCTCGACGACGGTTCGATTCGCGATTGGGTAATCGTCGGCTGCGAGAGCGTGCGTACTCTCGTCGGACCACAGCGACATCGCCGACGCGCTCACGACTCAGCCCTCGTCCGGATCGCGCCCGACGAAGATGCGGTACTTGAGGTCGTCGTCGCGGAGTTCCTCGATCAGCCGCTCGACGAGAATCTCCTTCGGGCGGTGGAGCCCCGCGACCCGCTCTTCGAGGTCGTCGAACCCGTCGAACGGCTCGCGCTTTCGCTCGTCGAGGATCGAGTTTCGGAGTTTCTTGCCGATACCAGGGAGCAGGTTGAGCTGGTGGAGCCGGAGCGTGATCGGCTGGGCGTCGTTGTAGAAGCCGACGAACCGCGCCTCGTCGCGATCGATGATCTCCTCGACCGCGTACTCGAGCTCCGATCGCGCGGCGTTCGAGAGGTCACCGTGAGTTACCTCACGAACGGATTCGATCCCTTCGCCGTCGAACTGGATCCGATCGCCGAAACTGATGTCGGCGTCCTCGGTCAGCGTCAGCTCTCGGAGCTGAAACTGTGACTCGCCGAGGACGTAGGCGATCGGCGGTTTCTGATGTGCTGGCCGGTCGTCGTCGGGACGGCCGTTGGGCAGCAGATCGAGCACGACGGCTCGTGTCCGCTCGGTCGACGCCCCGTCGTCGCTCTCGGCGTCACTCATGCCCCCATTACACCGAGGACGTACTTAAATTCGCGGCGATCAGACGTGTTTCGCCACGATCGCGAGAACGTCGTCGAGCTCGTCGCCCGACAGCGAGAACCGCTCCTGAGCGTAGATCGCGCGGAGCTCGTCACGATTGGCGGGTTTGAGGTCCGCGATCTTGTACGCGGTCGGTTCGTCGACCTTCTCGTGGTCGCGGAGTTCGGCCACGAACTCTCGGGCCTCCTCGGGCGTGAGATCCGCGAATCGGTTGACGTGATCGATGGCGCGCGCGAGCTCGTAGGGCATCTCACGGTCCTCGTCGGCCGCGTGCTCGGCTTCGACATCGGCGAGCAGTTCCTTGGTTTCGGCGAGCGTGAGATACTCCTCGTCGAGCTGCTCCTTGAAGATCGTCATTCCTGACGGCTGAGATGCTCCGGCGTGACGATCAGGGTCTTCTCGGTGTCGCCGTCGACGATCGCCACCTGATAGGCACGACCCTGACTGCCGAGCACCTCGCCAGTGTGACCGTTGAACCGGGGATGGAACCGTCCATCGGTGACGCTCGGGTCGAGGCTGAGGTGGACGTGGTCGCCCTCGTCGAAGTTCTCGATCGCGCGCTGGGGCGGGGACGTCCCGCGCTCGCGCGGGTCGTTCGAGAGCTTGTTCCGGGTCTTCTTCAGCGGTCCTTTCGAGTTAGGCATACGGCTCGGTTGTTTTCCGGCCGTGATAAAACGTGCGTTCCGGGCCGACACGTCGCGACGGTCCCGACGCCTCGTGTCTCCCGCTTAGATCCGACCGACGTTCTCGACGGCGACGCTTTCGACCGTGCCGACGTCGGCGAACGCCTCCTCGACCGCCTCGGTCCCGCCGGCGTCGTCGGGAACGATCACCGTCGGCAGGAGGGCAACGAGACCGAACGCGACGTCGTCACGCTCGAACCCGTTGATCTTCGCGCCCTCGGGCAGCGAGTCCTCGAGTTCGTGCTGGAGTTCGTCGAGGTCGACCTCGGGGCTCTCCGGCATCACCTTGAGCTTCGCGGCGACCTTCCCCATCGTTACGGCCCCGTGAACCCGCAGTCGGGACACTCGTAGAGGTTACTCTGCTTGCGACAGGTCGCACACCGGTAGATCTGGGTTCCACACTCGGGACAGTCGAAGGCGGCGGCGTTGGTGCCCGAGATGTTGATCCCACACGAGACACACGAGCGGGTCTGGCTCCCCTGTTGTTCGCTTTCGCTCATGATGGATCGGATGCGACCGGCAGGTTAAGTCTTGTCGAAACCTGCTCGCGACCAAGCGAAAAATCGGCACGTTCGATCGGCGCAGTCGGTCGCGGAGCGCCAGCGGACTACTCGACGGTGATCTCTGCGTCGTCGACGACGGCGCTGCCGTCCTGAGTGTAGGCACCGTCCTGCTCGCCACCGGAGGTGAGGAAGTCGTAGGTGCCGTTGCCGTTGGTGTCCTTGTGCGGCATGGCGATCAGCGTCTGATCCTCTTCGAGCCGCGACTGATCGTAGTCCCCGCCGGGGACGCCCGAGTACAGCGGCACGTTCACGTCCATCTGCGTGCCGGCGTCGAACTTCTCGGAGACGCCGATGACGCTCCCGGCGACGTTGCCATCGAGCAGGCTGCTATCGTGCATCGCGACGAAGCCGCCGTCGGGCAGCGCGGCCGACGCGACAGTGACGTTCGACCCGTCCGTAGTCTGGTTCTCGAACGTCGCCGACGCCATCTCGGGCACGTCGTTCTCGCCGACGATGAACTGTTTGGCGATCGGGAGCACCTGCTCCATCGAGCGCGCCTCGTTGAACGCCTCCGGCGCGGGCCGCTGGAGGTTGAGCAGCTGGAAGTACGTCTGATGTTCGGCCTCAACCGAGTGGATCGAGAGCGCGGCCTTCAAGACTTCCTCGTTGTCGATCATCGGTGCCGCGCCCGCGTAGGCGGAGACACCGACCGCCTCGATCCGGTCCGACAGCGCGACGAACTCCTCCATCGAGGAGTACGGGAACTCGTACTCAGCCGGCTCGACCGGCGTCCCACCGAGATCCTCGATCGTCTGACTGAGCGCCTCGACGTGAGCCTGTTCGTGATCCCGGACGTCCTGGATCTGTTGGTACGTCGAGTACTGGAGCGTCGGTCGTGCGAAGTACTGGGCCACCGCCGAACGCTCGACCTCCTCCTCGGAGTGTTCGGCGAGGAACTGGTCGTAGTAGTTCGCTTCGAGGTGTTCGAGCGTGAGCGCGTAGTTTAGGATGTCGACGTCGCTCGGGCTCGATCCACCGTTTCCGCTGTCACCGCCGTCGTTTGCGGCCGCGGTGCCGGCTCCCAGCGCCGACAGCGCGGTCGCACTCGCACCGACCTTCGCCGCATCGCCCATGAACGCCCGCCGCGAGCGCAGTTGATCGCTGACCTGTCCGATAAAATCGAGAACCCCGTCAGACTCCTCGCGGATCGTGTTTTCATCAGTCATCGTAGTTCCGTGCGTCGCCGCACGGACCATCGTACGTCCATCGCCCGTATGAAAGTAGGCCGAACTCGGGCCCAAATTCGCCCCACGGAAACGGGACGGCAGTGAACGGAGACGACTCTCGGCGGCACGCGGCATCCGAAAAAAGCGAGAGTGTGGTGTCGGCGTAACTACTCGGAGACGATCAGCGGGGAGACGATGCCGACGACCTGGTCCATGCTGCGGGCCGGGTCGAACGCGTTCGGCATCGAGCTCTTCGGCAGGAGTGCGCCGAAGTAGCTGGTGTGGCGTGCCTCGACCGAATGGATCGAAAGCCCTGCCTCTACGACGGCCTCGTTGTCGAGGAACGGTGCCGCACCGGCGTACGCCGACGTGCCGACCGCCTCGACACGGTTCGAGAACTTGACGAACTCCTCCATCGTGGAGTACGGGAACTCGTACTCGGCGGCCTCGACAGGCGTGCCACCGAGGTCCTTGATTGTCTTCGTGAGTGCGTCCACGTGGGCTTCCTCGTGGTCGCGGATCGCTACGATCTCCTGCCAGGTCGAGTACTGGAGCTGGGGATCGGCGAACTTCGCCCCGATTGCGTCGGAGCGCTCGACCTCACCTTCGGAGTGTTCGTCGAGGAACTCGTTGTAGTACGCGGCCTCGAGGTGTTCGAGGGTCAGCGCGAAGTTCAGGATGTCGACGTCGCTGGCCTCGTGATAGGCGGCCGCAGAGCCCGACGCGAGGGTCCCGAGCGCGACCGCTCCGGCTCCGGCTTTCGCGGCGTTACCCATGAACGAACGACGGTTCAGCGCGCCGCTGACGCGGCCGAGCAGGTCGCGCGTGCTCTCGTTCTCGCGGTCGATGTCGTCGTCGGCGTTGTCGAACTCGAAGTCATCGGGATCGACGAAGCTCTCCCCCGCCTCGATGCGTTCCGCAATAGTATCGTTTGACATAGTTGGGTGCTCACCCACTCCATAATCACAATGACGCCATATAAAAACATACCCCGAACTCGGACCCAAATTCGTCCCTGTTCACGCTGTCGCCAGTCGTATCGATCCACGCACCCCGAACCGTGCTACGGTACACTGGCTGGGGTATCGGTAACGAGATCGACTACCGCCGAGCTCACTCGACGATGTCACCGAGCGTGCGACGAACCAGCCCGACCCGAACGCTTTAACTGACTGTCCGCGAACCATCGCATGATACACGAAAACAGTGATCGACCACTGGGCTGACGACGACTGGCGATCGACCGCGTTCGAACCATCGGTTCGTCCCTCGGCCTCGGCGTCCTGTCACGGTCGAGGTTCGTTCGGCGTGGATCCCATCGTTCGGGCTGTCACGCAGTCGCTGGTGGCACATCGAACGGCGACGCAGCGAGGCACCCCACGAGGTGCTCCGACGTGAACCTGATCGCCGTCGTCGACATTGCTCATTCGGATCTCTCGCTGGCACCCACGATCCGCGAGTGTTCCGACGTGACGATCCGAGTCGTGCCACAGTCCGGCACCGATCCCGAGACGGGGATCTTCTTCTTCCTCGTCGAGAACCCCGGTGAGGAGTTCGAAACGCAGCTCGACGAGGATCACACGGTTGCGGAGTGGGAGTTGGTGGCGGGCTCGGCGGCGACCCGCGTCTATCGGATCCGCCACCCACCCGAGACGAAGCTGATCTCGCCGAAAACGAGCGAGCTCAGCGGGCTGATGCGCGAGGCGATCACCAACACCCGTGGCTGGACGGTCCGGCTCCAGTTCCCTGGCCGGGAAGCACTCGCCGCACTCGCGGACTACTGTGACGAGGAGGACATCTCCTTTACTCTCCAACAGATGTTCCAGCAGGACGAGTGGAACGGTGGGGAGCCGACGGGGCTGACCGAGGCCCAGCGTGTCGCACTGGTAACGGCCTACGAGAACGGCTACTTCGAGGAACCACGCGAGGCGCGCCTCGACGACATCGCGGACGAGCTCGACCTCTCGCCGACCGCCATCGGCGGCCGAATCCGCCGTGGGACGGCGAAACTCGTCGAGACGACGCTCCTAGAGGACTAATTCGATCGCGTTCGGCGTATCGATCGGCGGAAAAACGACGGCCGGCTGGCGCGACAGGACTTACTCTGATTCGGCGTCCTTTCGCGCGTTCAGTTTGGCCTGTTCGCGGGCGCTCGGGTTCACCGACTCCTTGAACGGCACCTCCGCGACCGTGGCGTACACCGACTCACCGGGCTCCTCAGCGTACTCGTCCGGGAGATGCACCTGAAACTCGATGTCGAGATCCTCCTCGTAGATCTCGTCGTTGAGCGCCGCGTCGGTCTCGGCCTGCAGTTTCTCCGCCGGCACGAATCCAAGTCCGATGTTGGTCTCCAGCTCGGGGTTGTGCCACGGCGACGTCATGTACCCACACTCCTCGCCCGTATCGGGGTCGGAGACGAGCCAGAAGTCGGGGGCGTAATCCCGAATCGGCTCGCCCGCCATCTTCAGGCCGACCATCTTGAGATTGAATGGGTATTCGCCGTTCTCGATCTGCTCCTGCTGGCGTTCGAGCGCCTCCTTGCCGACGTAGTCGCCCTCCTTGTCGTCGGGGACCTGGTAGCCGAGATTGACCTGGAACGGCGAGGTTTCGTGGTCCATGTCCTGGCCCCACGAGAGGATGCCAGCCGCGATCCGACGGTGGTGGCCGGGCGCGATCTGCATCCCGCCGTGATCCTTCACGGTTTCGAGAACCGGGTCCCAGACCCGCTCGGCGTTCTCCATCGCGTCCTTCACGTAGATCTCGAACCCCTTCTCGCCCGAGAACCCGGTCTGGCTCACGAGGACGGGACAGCCGTCGATCTCGGCTTCCATCAGGCCGTAGTAGGGAATCTCGGAGACCTCCTCGCCGACGACCTCAACCATTACGTCCTCCGAGCGCGGGCCCTGAATCTGCATCGGCGCGACGTCGATCTCGTCGATCTCGACGTCGAAGTCCTTCCCGACGTTGACGCCCTGTAGCCACTGCATGAGCGTGGAGTCCGAGATCGAGAACCAGAACTCGTCCTCCTCGACGCGCAGCAAGATCGGATCGTTCAGCACGCCGCCGTCCTCGTTGCAGAGGATGACGTACTTGCCGTGCATCGGCTCGATCTCGGTCGCGTCCCGGGTGATAACGTAGTCGGTGAGCGCCTCCGCGTCGGGACCCTTCACGCGGATCTGGCGCTCGACGGCGACGTCCCACAGCGTCACGGCCTCGGTCAGGGCTTCGTACTCCGCCATCGCGCCGCCGTCCTCGGGTTCGACCAACCCGCGGGGGTGGTAGATCCGGTTGTAGACCGTGCAGCGCCACGCGCCCTCCTCGTTGAACGACTTGTGGAAGAACGGGGATTTGCGGACCCGAGTCGAGACCAACATCTCGATCCCTGGGTCGCCCGACTGACGCAGGTTTCGCGGGAGAACGCGGTCCGATTGGTCGACGTTCGGGTGGTTCGGATGCGAATCGCGTTCGGTGGACGGTGGTTCGGATTCTGCCATCGCCCTCGATTAGTGTTCCTCCGGAACATAAATGAAAGAGTTAACAGCACCAGCCATTTATACCGGGGGTCGTCGTCGGCCGTCGTTTCGTCGCCGTTTCGACCCCTTCCGAGTCGGTGGGTCGCCTGATCCCCGGGCTGTCAGGCTGCGCTGCCCGCCGCCACAGACAGGTTCAAGCGAGGGCCGTTCCACGTCGATCGTATGCCGTCCGCCGAACGGCTGCGCGGCGAGCCGGTCGCAGCCGAGATCCGGGCTGACGTGCGCGATCGCGTCCACGAGCTCGGCGAACGCGGCGTTACGCCGACGCTCGCCACAGTGGTGATGAGCGACGACCCGGCCGACGAGCGGTTCGTAGAACTGAAACACGCGGCCTGTCGCGATCTCGATATTGCGAGTCGAGACGTCCGGATCGATCCTGACGCACCCGCGGAGCGACTCCATCAAGCGATCGACCGGCTCTGTGCCGACCCCGCGGTCGACGGCGTGTTCGTCCAGGTCCCGCTGCCGGACCACGTTGCGCTTGCCGAGGTGCGACAACGGCTCGACCCAGCGACGGACATCGATTGTCTCAGTTTCACGAACCTCGGCCGGCTCGTCCGGGGCGATCCCCGCTACCTCCCGGCGACGCCCGCCGCGGTCCGTCGTCTACTCACGACGTACGAGGTACCGATCGAAGGCGAGGACGTCGCCATCGTGGGTCGTTCGGAGATCGTCGGCAAACCCCTCACGAATCTGCTCCTTCGCGACGCGCCGGACGGCAACGCGACCGTGACCGTCTGTCACTCCCGAACATCGAACCTCGGTGCCGTGACCCGCCAAGCGGATATCGTGGTGACTGCCGCCGGCGTGCCGGGGCTCGTCGACGGCTCGATGCTCTCACGAGGCGTCACGGTCGTCGACGTGAGCGCGAACCGGATCGAGTCGGGAAGCGAGGGGAAAACCCAGGTCGTCGGCGACGTCGACTTCGAGAGCGCGGCGGCGGTCGCTGAGGCGATCACGCCGGTCCCCGGCGGCGTCGGCCCGGTCACGCTCGCCATGCTCGTTTCGAACGTCGTTCTCGCGGCCGAGCGCCGGGCGGACGCGGGATGAGCGACTGGCGCTACCGATCGTTCGGGCGACACCGCCGCTCGAAGTTCTCCAGCATCGCCATGCCGACGTCGGTCAGGATGCTCTCGGGATGGAACTGGACACCCTCGTGGGGCAATTCGCGGTGGCGCACACCCATCACGACGCCGTCGGTTCCGATCGCGGCCGACGAGCCTCCGTCCGCCGTGCTTGTGGCAGTGTCCTCTGACTGCGCCGTCTCGACGAGAGGGCCGGGGAGATCGTCGCGCTCGATCGCGAGGGAGTGATACCGGCCGGCCGCGAACGTCTCGGGCAGTCCCTCGAAGACCCCTTCCCCATCGTGGCGGACCGTCGAGGGTTTGCCGTGGACCACGCTGGGCGCGTGGCCGACGGGCGCGCCGTGGGCCGCACACAGCGCCTGGTGGCCGAGACACACCCCGAGAGTCGGATAGTCGAGTTCGCGAAACACCGGGATCGACACACCTGCGTCGGCGGGCGTGCCTGGCCCTGGCGAGACGACGATGCCGTCGGGGTCCAGCTCCCGAATCCCTGCGACGTCGATCGCGTCGTTACGTCGCACCACGATCTCGCCATCTTCGGGCGCGTCGACCGCCGCGCCGGCGTACTGGACGAGGTTGTAGGCGAACGAGTCGTAGTTGTCGATCACGAGGATTCGGGTCATCGGTCCTCGTCCTCTCGGTCGTCGGGTGTGGACGAACCGCCGTCCGCCGCGGTCGCGCGCTCGATTCCGAGGTCGGCGCGATCGCCGAGCGCGTCGTCGATCGCTGCGATCAGCGCGCGGCCCTTGTCGAGCGTCTCGGCGTACTCACTCTCGGGTTCGGAGTCGTGGACGATCCCCGCACCAACTCTGAGGAAGTACTCCTCGCCGCGACGCACCAGCGTCCGGATCGTCATGTTGAGCGTGGCGCGATCGTCGAACCCGAAGACGCCGATCGAACCGGTGTAGGGACCGCGCCTGGTCGTCTCGACCTCGTCGATGATCTCCATCGTTCGGGGTTTGGGCGCGCCGGTGATCGTCCCGCCAGGAAAGGTCGCGGCGACGGCATCCACGAGCTCCCGATCCGTGCGGAGGCGACCCTCGACCAGCGAGACGAGATGCATCACCTCGGAGTAGCGGTCGACCCGGCGGTACTCCGAGACCTCGACGCTGCCGTACTCGCTGACCTTTCCGAGATCGTTGCGTTCGAGATCGACCAACATTGCGTGTTCAGCGCGTTCCTTCTCGTCCGTGAGGAGATCACGCTCAAGCTCGGTGTCGGCCTCGGGGGTGTCCCCGCGTGGCCTGGTTCCCGCGATGGGTTCGGTCAGGAGTTCGTTCCCGTTTACATCGAGGAGGAGTTCCGGCGAGGCGCTCACGAGGTCGACACCGGGGAACTCCAGCAGCGCCGAGTAGGGGGCCGGGTTCACTCGGCGGAGGGCCCCGAACGCTGCCACCGGATGGACGGCGGCCGGCGCGCGCAGTCGCTGTGAGACGTTCGCCTGGAACGTATCGCCGTCGCGGACGTACCGCTTGACTCGGCGCACGCGCTCGGCGAACTCTTCGGGCGTGCAGTCGCTCTCGAAGGTGGCATCGTCGGCGTCGATCGGTGCGCCGCCGATCGCCGGATCGCCTGCGACGGCGGCACAAGCGAGGTCGAGCGCGCGCTCGCGACCCCGCTCGTAGGCTGCGGCGGGGTCGTCGCCGACCTGGGGACAGGCCGTCATCCGGAGCGTGGTTTCGCCCTCCGACCCTGCCTCCCACGCCGCCACCCGATCGAAGACGCCGAGCTGGAGCCGTGGGAGGCCACGATCGTCGATGGTGGTGTCGGGAAGCGATTCCAGCTCGCGGGCGATGTCGTAGGAGAGCCAGCCGAACGCTCCACAGGGATAGGGAACGTCGCAGTCACCCCGGACGAGCGTCTCGCGGTCGAGCAGCCCTGCGAGCTCCGCGAGCGTGGGTGATGGGTCGGCGTCGCCAACGGGTTCGAAGGTGTCGCCGACCTGCAGTCGGAAGATCGGGTCGATAGCGAAGTAGCCCCAGCCCGCCTGGCCGCCGGTCGTTTCGAGGTACACGCCGTCAGTTCGTTCCGTCTGCTCGCGACCACGTGCGCACCGATAGGCGAGAAACGGGTCGTCGACGGACACTCGGACCTCGACCGGGACGCGCGCCGTTCGTGGGGCGTCGCGTGCAGTCTCGGCGAACGCCGAGTCGGTGGTGACGACGTGAGGTTCGTTCATTCTGGCTGTCGTTCGGCTTCCGGCGGCCGGTCAGTCGATAGTACCTCCGATGGAGGACGCCTAAAGGATTTCGCGGCAGTCGTTCGTTCGATCGGAGCCGCTGCCTCTGGCTGATCTACGCTCGCCGGCGATTCGCCACGCTGCACGTCGGTTTTCACGCTCGGTCGGGGTCGCTGCCAGCGACCTTCGCGTAAAAAGGTTGGACGTTCTTCACACGAACGTTGAAAAGGGACTCCGGAGAACCCTGTCACATGGCATCCTCGAACGAAGACGACGGGTTCCCGACGGATTACGAGATCGCCCAGAGCGTGGACACCGACCCGATCACCGAGGTCGTCGAACCGCTCGGCCTCGCGGCCGACGACCTCGACCTGTACGGCGACGACACCGCGAAGCTCACCTTCGACGCGATCGAGCGGGTACGAGAGTCGGATCGCGACAACGGCGAGATGATCCTCGTGACCGGGATGACACCGACGCCGATGGGCGAGGGTAAGACCGTCACGACAGTCGGATTGAGCCAGGCGTTCAACCACATCGGCGAGGACGCGCTCGCCGCCATCCGTGAACCCTCGCTCGGGCCGGTCTTCGGGGTGAAGGGCGGTGCGGCTGGCGGCGGCTACTCCCAGGTACTGCCAATGGAGGACATCAACCTCCACTTCACGGGCGATCTCCACGCGCTGACCTCGGCACACAACCTCATCTCGACGATGCTCGACAACCACATCAAGCAAGGCAACGAGCTCGATATTGCTGTGAACTGGGTCGAGTGGCCCCGTGCGATCGACATGAATGACCGGGTGCTCCGCGAGACGGTGATCGGGCTCGGCGGCGACGTCACCGGCGTCCCCCGCGAGGACGGGTTCATCCTGACGGCGGCCTCCGAACTGATGGCCGTCCTCTGTCTCGCCGACGACCTCGCCGATCTCAAGGAGCGTGTCGCGCGCATCGTCGTCGCCTACGACGAGGACGGCGACCCCGTGACCGCCGACGACATCGAGGCGACGGGTGCGGTCACGATCCTGCTGAAGGACGCTCTCAAACCGAACATCGTCCAGACCATCGAGGGCACGCCGGCGTTCGTTCACGGAGGGCCGTTCGCCAACATCGCCCACGGAACGAACTCGCTGATCGCCGACGACGCCGCGCGAAAGCTCTCCGATTACCTGATCACCGAGGCGGGCTTCGGTTCGGACCTCGGGGCCGAGAAGTTCATGAACGTGGTCTGTCGGTTCGGCGAGATGGAACCCGCTGCAGTGACGCTCGTCGCTTCGATCCGCGCGCTGAAGTACCACGGCAAGGACATGTGGCCTGCGGACCTCGACGAGCTCGAAGCGACCGACGTCGAGGCGGTTCGAGGGGGATTCGAGAACCTCGACACCCACGTCGAGAACCTCCGGAAGTTCGGGGTGCCGGTTGTGGTGGCACTCAATCGGTTCCCCGGTGACGCCGACGAGGAGGTCCAAGCGGTCCTCGATCACTGCCGCGACGATCTCGGGATCGAGGCCGCTGAATCGACGGTGTTCGGCGAGGGCGGCGAGGGCGGGGCGGACCTCGCCCGGAAACTCATCACCGCGATCGACGAGGACGACGAGGAGTTCGAGTACCTCTACGACGTCGACGACTCGATCGAGAACAAGATCGAGACGATCGCAACCGAGATCTACGGTGCGGAGTCGGTGACGTTCCAGAGCAGCGCCCAGGACGACATCGAGCGGATGGAGTCGCTGGGATTCGACGACGTGCCGGTGGTGATGTCGAAAACCTTCCACTCGCTGAGCGACACCGCCGAGTGGAAAGGCGCGCCGACCGGCTGGGAGCTCGAAATCCAGGAGATCTACCCCTCGGCAGGGGCGGGCTTTCTGGTCGCACTCACCAGCGACGTCCTGACGCTGCCCGGTCTGCCGGCCGATCCCGCGGCCGCCGAGATGGACATCGACTCGGATGGGACGGTCTCCGGACTGTTCTAAGTCCGACTCACTCCCATGAGCGACGACTTCGCCATCGTGGACTACACGGATGTCGAGGCCGAGCCGTTCACCGAGTCCGCAGTCGAACACCGAAAGCTGACCGACCACCTCGGTGCGACCGAGATGCGGATCAACGCCGTCGAACTCGCTCCCAGTGAGGTGCTCGACCCTCATGCCCACAAGCGCCAAGAGGAGATCTACGTCGCGGTGACTGAGGGACAGGTCGATATCGAGGACGAGATCCACGACGTTCCCGAGGGCGGTGTCGTCCGACTCGGTCCCGACCCGATCCGGGGGCTCTGCAATCACACCGACGACACCCATGTCTGGGTCCTGTTCGGCGCGCCGCCGGTGGGGACTGTCGAGGATTTCGGCGAGTACGTCATGCCTGACGAGTGATCGGAACTACTCCTCCAACCGGCCGTACCGCCACGATTCGGTGTCCGAAGTCTGATTGAACGTGTAGAGGTGGAGCCCCCGGATGTCGTAGTGGGAGTCACCGGCGTACGGTGCGAGTCCGTCGATGAGGTCGTCGGGGGTGTACTTCCCGCGCGATCCGACGAGTTGGCGCACGAACCCCACGATCCCTGTGGTCTTCTTCAAGAAGCGCACCGAGTCGCCGACGCCGACTTTCTGAGAGATATTGAGGAGTCGCTGGTATTTCATCACACCGGGGATCCCGACCTCCACCGGGAGGTCGATCCCCTGTTCACGGATCTCCTCGATCCACGCAACGACGGCGTCGGGATCGTAGCAGAGCTGAGTCACGATGTAGGTCGCGTAGGGCGCTTTCTTTTCCATCGCTTCCGCGAGCGTCGCCTCGTCGAGAAACTCGTGGCCCTCGGGATAGCCGGTGATTCCCACCTCCTCGAACGCGTAGTCGAGCTCGTCGAGCGTGGTGAGGAGGTCGTAGGCCGACTCGAATTCGCCGATCGGATCCTCACGGTCGCCGCCAGGCACGAAGATATCCGTGATCCCGGCGTCGGTAAGTCGGCGCGCGATCTCTGCCAGATGCTCCTCGTCGCGGACGTAGCGCGCGGCGATATGAGGGCTGACCTCGAATCCCTGCTCTGCGGCTTTCTCGGCCCACTCGATCGTCGCGTCAAGTCCCAGTTGTGGGGAGGTCGTGATAGCGATCGTCGCCCCATCCGGGAGGTGGTCCATCTGGCCTTCGAAGCTGTCGAACGGCATCAGCTCGAACCGGAGGTCGGTGAGCAGATCGGTGGCTCCGTCCGAGGCGGCGGCCGAACGCGCTACCGACATGGTCCGTTCGGCTCCCCACCAGTTTCGGCGGTGCTCGTTCCGCACGGCTGTCGTCCCGGCTCGAACGCGAACATTGCACACAGTTGTCGACACTGCGGACTTAGGCCTTGGCCGGCACAGCCTAACACGTATATATCGCCAGGGGAGCGCCGTAAGGATCGGGCGTCACGTATCCGGGGACGGCAGTGGGATCACCGAGACTCGTTCGGGAGGGTCCGTGGACGAACGACTCCAGGTGGTGACAGTCTCGACATCGATTTCTGTGATAAACGTAGCCGATACTGGGGGCGAAAAGTGAATACCGAAGCGCAACATTGGCGTAGCGTTCATGGGCAATGCGAACACGATGCCGAGCGAGGCAGGAACCGTCGTCATCGGTGCGGGTATCGTCGGCTGCAACACGGCGTATCACCTCGCCGATCTCGGTCGGGAGGACGTGCTCGTGGTCGACCGGGGACCGCTCCCCACCACGGGTGGCTCGTCGACCCACGCACCGGGAATCATGTTCCAGACCGACGAGCCGAAGGTGCTCTCGAAGTTCGCGACGTACAGCCGTCGGCTCTACTCCTCGCTCGAACGTGACGAGAGCGAGCCGGTCTACAACGAGACGGGTGGGATCGAGGTCGCGAGGAGCGACGAGCGGATGGACTACCTCCAGCGGCGGGTCGAGTGGGCCACGGCGTGGGGCGTGCCGGACCCACAGCTCCTGAGCCCCGACGAAGTCGCGGAGAAGCTCCCGCTGGTCGATCCCGACGTCATCGAGGGCGGGTATTACTCGCCGACCGACGGCCAGGCCTCGGGCGTCCGCGCGTGTGCAGCGCTCGCCGAGGAAGCCGAGGCGATGGGCGCGGAGTTCGTCGGCCACACCGCAGTCGAGGATATCGAAACCGACGGCGACGGCGTTCGGGCGATCGTGACCGAGAACGGTCGGGTCGAATGCGACGAGGTCGTGGTGGCGACCAACATCTGGGCGCGACAGTTGAGCGAGAAGCTCGACATCCATCTCCCGATCGCGCCGGTCGAACACCAGTACACCATCACGGAGCCGCTCGCCGAACTCGATGGCCGGGCGCAGGACGTCACCGGCGATCCCGTATACGAGAACTACAAGTCGGTCTCCGGCGACAAGAGCGAGGTTCTCCTCCAGGACCCCGACCGACCGATCCTCCGGGATCAGGACAACGCGATGTACTTCCGGACGCACGGTGATCGGTACGGGATCGGATCGTACAACCACGAATCCATCGTCCCCGATCCCGCAGAGCTGGGCGGCAACGAGGAGGATGGCAACCAGGCGTCGGTCCACGACTTCACCGAGTACCACCTCAACAACGCGACCCACCCCGACCGCCAGGAGAAAGCGCCGCGAACGGCGAGCGACGAGCTCATCCCCGCCACGGAGGGTGCGAACCTCGATCACAAGTACAACGGGATGTACTCCGCGTCGCCGAACGGACTCCCGGTTCTCGGCCCGGTTCAGGAGTGCGAGGGACTCTGGACGGCCGCAGCGATCTGGATCACTCACGCCGGCGGCGCGGGCAAGGCGCTCGCCGAGTGGATGGAGACCGGGGTTCCCCGCCTCCCCGACGGTCCAATCGACCTCCGGAACTGCAACGTCAACCGGTTCGCGCCCCACGAGGGGAGCTGGGACTTCGCCCGCGATCTCGGTGCCGAGGAGTACCAGAACATCTACAGCATCGTTCATCCGAAGTGGGTCTGGACGGAACACCAGCGCGACATCCGGCGAACGCCGATGTACCACAGCCACAGGGAACGCGACGCCGAACTGTGGGCCGAGGCCGGCTGGGAGGAGCCACACTGGTTCGACTCGAACGCGGATCTCCTCGCGGAGTACGGCGATCGCATCCCGAACCGGGAGGGATGGGAAGGGAAATACTGGTCACCGATCGAGGGAGCAGAGGCGCTGAACGTCCGCAACGGCGTCGGGCTCCACGATATGACGTCGTTCAACAAGATGGAGATCGTCGGGAGCAACGCCGGCGAGTTCCTCCAGTATCTGTGTACGAACGATATGGATCTCGACGTGGGACAGATCCGCTATACCCTCATGTGCAACGAGGGCGGCGGCGTTCGCGCCGACATCACCGTCACTCGGGTTGGTGAGGATCGCTACCTCCTGCTGACGACCGGTCGGGAGGTCGGGAGCAACCACCTCGCGTGGGTCCGAAGCCAGGCTCCCGACGACGTGGTGGTCAACGATGTGACCTCCAACCTCGCGGCGATGGTCTGCACCGGCCCCGACGCCCGAAAGACCCTCTCGAAGGTGATCGACGCCGATCTCTCGGACGAGGCGTTCCCGTTCTATTCGAGCCAGCGCACGTTCGTGGAGAACATCCCCGTGACCGCGCTCCGACTGTCCTACGCCGGCGAACTCGGCTGGGAACTCTACACCCCCTCGGAGTACGGCGAACGCCTCTGGGAGCACGTCATGGACGCGGGCGCGGAGTTCGACATTCGGCCGTACGGCAACGGCGCGCTCGACTCGCTCCGGATCGAGAAGGGCTTTCGACTCTGGGGCGAGGACCTCCACACCGAGCACGACCCCTACGAGGCGGGACTCGGGTTTGCGGTCGATCTCGACACCGACTTCCTCGGGAAAGAGGCGGTCGAAGCTGCCGCGAACGGCGATCTCGATCAGAAGGTGGCCTGTCTCACGCTCGACGATCCCGAGCAGATGGTGCTCGCCGACCGGCCGGTGCTGGAACGGGACGGGGACGAGGTTCTGGGATACGTCCACGCCGCCGAGTACGGCTACAGTGTGGGTTCCTGCGTAGTCTACACCTACCTCCCACCTGCGTACGCCGAACCGGGTACCGAGGTCGACGTGCACTACGAAGGCGACCGCTACGCGGCGACGGTGCAGGAGGAGCCGCTGCTGTGATCCAGAAATCGAGCGCCTGTTGAGCGAACGGTCGGGAAACCTGTTTCAACCACCCCGATAAGCTATATCGTGGCGGGCGTATCGGGGTCCATGCGTTTAGTCCAGGTCCTCGTTCCGGAGGGGACACGCGAGGTGATCCTCGGGGAACTCGACGAGGAATGAATCGATTACGCGGTGTGGGAGGAGACGGGTCGCGGCGAGTTCGAGGCGGTCGTCTCCTTTCCGATTCCGCCGAGTGGCGTCGAGCCCGACCTCGCCCGTCGTGGGATCGTTCTCCAGGTTGGCTGCCTCGTGCTGGCTATCGTCTGTGCCGCCGTCCTGGACTTGAACCTCAAAACGACTGTGCTCGTTCCACCGGGACTCGATATCACCGAAGTGCCCCAGATCGCGGAGCGGACACAGCCGAACTTTCTCGCGCTCGGCTCCGGGATCGCGGCCTCAATCAGCAGCTGCCGTCCCACCGAACCTCGCCACGGTGATCGACAGACGTCTGAGCCGGACAACCGGGAGACCGGTGAACGTGCAGGTCGTGTTCACTCGGACCCAAAATCCGACGGGTGACGCGACGCGCTCGGAAAGGCGTTCCAGTCGTTCGACGATCACTGACCGTCGCTCCACGCTTCGTCCGGCCTCGCTGTCGGCGCGCGGTGCGTGATTGGAGCGAAGCCTCAGGGATCGACACAGCGAACAGTCCGTACCATATAATTAACTCCTCTCGTCACCTGTCGAAATCCGAACGAACGATGAGAGTTGGATTCGAGGGCGAAATCGAGCGCGTGCGAGTCGCGGTGTGGCTCGCTACGGCCGTTCTTGCCGCCGCGATCGCGTACGTCGCGTGGCGGTACGTGGGAACGGTTGTGCTCGGTGTGTTCGTCTACTACGTGACGCGACCGGTGTTCCAGCGCCTCGATGCGCGCCTCGGATCGCGGACGCTCGCTGTCGTGACCGCGCTCGTCACCGTCTCGTTGCCGGCCCTCGGCCTTGTAGCGTGGACGCTCGTGATCGCTGTCGGACAGTTTTCGCGGGCTTTCGGTGCGGACGTGCCCGTCGAGCTCGACGGACTACTGGGGCCGTACGCCAGCGCAACGACCATCACGAGCGGGCTCGAAGCGACGCTGCGCCGCGTGCTGAACGACCCGCGTCAACTGCTCGCGCTCGATCTGGAGCGGTTTCTCGCGCCCGTGATCGACGCCGTGGCTGCGTCGTTCGGCACGCTGGTCAACGTGGGTCTCCACCTGTTCATCACGCTCGTCATCGCCTTCTACCTGCTTCGTGACGACTACCGTATCGCCCAGTGGGGCCGGAGCACGTTCGTGAGCGAGGGCGGCGTCACCGAGGCGTATCTCTCGGCGATGGATCGCGACCTCAAGAACGTCTACTTCGGGAACGTCCTGAACGCGCTCGCGACCGGTATCCTCGGCGTCGTGGTGTACGTCACGCTCAACCTCTTCGCTCCCGAAACCGTTCGGGTCCCTGAACCGGTGCTCGTCGGGCTGTTGGTCGGGGTGGGAAGCCTCGTGCCTCTCATCGGAATGAAGATCGTCTGGGTGCCGCTTGCGGTGGTGCTGTTCGTCGACGCGCTCGTCACCGACCCGGAGACGCTCTGGTTCCCGACCGCGTTCGCGCTGGTGTCGGTGGCGATCGTCGACTACATCCCGGATCAACTGCTTCGTCCGTACGTCAGCGGCCGATCGCTCCACGTCGGCCTCGTGATGTTGGCCTACACGTTCGGCCCGCTGCTCTTCGGCTGGTACGGCATCTTCCTCGGCCCGCTGATCCTCGTCGTCGTGTTCGAGTTCGCCCGCACGCTGTTCCCGTGGGTCACCGCTGGCGACCGCTCGGCGAGTACTGAGTCGGTTCCTTCGGCCGTGGACGACCAGTCGGCGGAGGAAGAGTCGAACGCGCCAGAGTCCGGATCGACAGCTCCGGCTGGTGAGTCTGACGACATCGGTGGAACGGATGGAACCGTCGGAAACGGGGGCGCAGCGCGGGACGAGTAGCGCCCACCGAACGGAATCGAACCGCGTTCAGGCGACGACGTCGTCGGCGGCGAACGCTTCGCGGAGTTTGTCCTCGTCCTCGGGCGAGAGGTTCGTCCGGAGCACAGTTGGATTGTACGACTGGATCTCGTCGATGACACGATCCGTCTGGGCGTCGGTCACGAGGAGGAACAGCGCGGAGTGGCCTGGCTCGATCGTGTCGCCGACCTCCTTGATGAAGTCATCGTCTACCCCGATGTCCGCGAACCGGCCCGAGAGCGCGCCGGTGACGGCACCGACCGCCATCCCGAGGATCGGTGCGAAGAAGATGAGCCCGATCAGGAGGCCCCAGAAACTCCCGCCGAGCGCGCCAGCGCCGACGAGGCTCTGAGCCTGCTTGACCTTCGGCTTGCCGTCGCCCTCCCGGACGACGACCGCCGCGTCACCCAGCGTGATGAGCTCCTGTTTCTGGAGCTCGTTCAGCTTGTCTCTGACGTTCAGTGCGCCGTCTTCGTTGTCGAACGCGAGGACGATTAGTTCCTGCATTGGCGTCCGGCAGTTCGTTCGATTAAGACACACTTAATGATAGTTACCACATTGATGCTTCGAATCTGTCTAGTCATTAACACCCACATTGATGTACCTCTCGCAACTATTGTCTACCGATGATTACAGTGAATACGAGCAGCTCTCCGTGGCCATGACGATCGCAACACAGCGACCGTCACGATCGCCGCCGTGGACGGCGAGCCACGAGCAGCCGTTCCGCGACTCCACGGAGCGTCTCGAATGAGTCAGCGACTGCCCGAGGAGTGGTTCATCGCGGACGCACGCACGAACGCCGCCATCGCGTGGCTGTTCGGGGCGGTCATCGCGGTGGCTGCCGTCGGGAACCTCCTCGCCGGGGAGCTGGTGACGGCGGTCGGCGCGGGCGTCGCGGTCGCGGTCGCCGCCGTTCCTGCGTGGGTCGGACGGTCGTGGCAGCGCACGATCCCGTGGCCGCTACTTGCGCTCACCGTACTTCCGTTCGCGCTGAGCGCCTTCGAGTTGACGTTCGTGGCCGATCTCGTCCGGGGAGTCGCGGTCGCCACGCTCGCGCTGCTCGTGGTTGTTTGCCTTCAGTTGACCACGACGGTGCGGATGACGCCAGGCTTCGCGATCTGGTTCGCGGTGATCGCGACCCTCGGCATCGCCGGGATCTGGGCCTTCGGCTCGTGGGTCTCGGCGGAGTACCTCGGGACGGCCTTCTTCGAGACGAACACGGAGCTCATGCTCTTTTTCCTCACGACGTTCGTCGCCGGGTTGGTTGCGGCCGGCGTGTTCGTGTGGTACTTCCGACGGCGGCTGCGTGAGAACGCTCGGACACGGTCGACTACCGGGGGTGTGGCGTGAACATCCGTCGTCGGCTCGGGATCTCGCCCGCACGCCAGGCCCAACTGGTGCGAGTGATGCAGCTGATCCTGGCGGCGACCGTCGCGCTCGCCGTGCTCTACGGCGAGGTCGGAATTATCACGAACGCCGGGATCGCGCTCTTGGTCACGTTCCTCCCGGCGCTGCTCGAACGTCGGTACACGCTCACGATGGATGTCGGGATCGTGCTCTGGATCACGACAGCGATGTTTCTGCACGCAATCGGCACGGTCCCGCTGCCGTTTTTCGACTTCTCCAGCGCGTACAGCTCGCTCTGGTGGTACGATCACGTCACCCACGCGCTGTCGTCCTCGCTGGTCGCCGGGGTAGCCTACGCGACGACGAGGGCGCTCGAAGAACACACCGAATACATCTCCATGCCGCCGGCGTTCACGTTCGTCTATCTCCTCCTCTTCATCGTCGCGTTCGGCGTGGTCTGGGAACTGCTGGAGTTCCTGATCGCCGAGTCCGCAGCCGCCTTCGGCACCGCGCAGGTCCTCACCCAGTACGGGTTGGAGGACACCGTACTCGATCTGTTCTATGACGTGCTCGGCGGCGTCCTCGTCGCGATCTTCGCGACGGCCCATCTCACGGATATCTCCGATCAGATCGCCGCACGGCTCGACGCGCGCCAGGCACGATAGGACGACGGCATATTCGTGGGATATGCAATGACAGAGTTCGTACTCGGAACGGGCGACGCGCATTTTCTGCCCTCGCGCGACTGGGTACTGAGAGGGGCAGGTCGCCACCTACCGTTGGTCTTGATGGGTCCCGACTGCGGTCCGGTGGTAGCCCAAAGAACCGTGAACGACGAACGCGACACTATCGCGCATGACTCTCGTCCTCGTCATCGCCGCCGTCGTCGCGGGTGGCTCGCTCACCGCAGGAGCCGCCCTCGGACTGGTCTGGACGCCACCCAAGCGCGTCCTGGCGATCGTGCTCGCGTTCGCCAGCGGGGCGTTCATCACTGCGCTCGCGACGGACCTGTTCGTCGAGTCCGTGGAGACCGCGGGGTTCGTCCTCCCAGCGGCGAGCCTACTGGCTGGCGCGATCACCTACGTCGTCGCCATCCTGCTCGTCGAGCGCTCGGGCCGCGGTGGGGAGGGAACCACGCTGTTTCTCGGCTCGCTGTTCGACGGCGTTCCCGAGAGCGTCGCCCTCGGGATCACGTTCGTCGGCGACGCCGGCACGCTCCCGCTGTTCGCGGCCATCGTGATCAACAACGTTCCCGAGGGGATCGGCGGGGCCTCGGACATGCACTCGGGTGGCTTCTCGACCACCGCGATCCTCGTTCTTTGGACCGCAACCGGGATCGTACTCTCGCTCACCGTCGTCGCCGGCAGCGTCCTCCTCCGCGGAGCGTCGCCGGCAGCGCTCGCGGTGATCCGGTCGTTCGCCGGCGGTGCCGTCCTCGCCACGCTCGCCGATGCCACGATGCCCGAGGCGTTCGACGAGGGCGGCCCAGCAGTCGCGATCGCTACCGCGGTCGGATTCCTCCTGACGTTCGCCCTGGCGCTGGTGTAGACGCCGCTACGGCGCGCCACCGCGGGAGCGCCGTCCCGTCCTCACCGTGGCCGTACTGCAGGGAGAAGACTCGCCGTGACGAGGGTGAGGAGGACGAAAACCACGATGAGCAACAGCACGCCCTGTTGAGCGGTCTCCATCGCCATCTGGACGACGTCGAGGAGTTGCCCGCGCGTCGCTGGTGGAAGCTGGTTGACGAACGCCTCCTGCTGGGCCTGAGTCGTCGTATCGAGCTGGTCCTCAAGGGTGACGATCAGTTGTCGCCGCTCGGCACCCGAGATCGGTGATCGCGCCACGAACTGTGTCACACCATCGACGACGTTCCCGTAGAACCCGGCGAGCAGAAAGGATCCGGCGACGGCGGTCCCGAACGCGTACCCGAGCTGGCTCAGCGAGTTGATGACGCCCGACGCCACCGAGGCCTCCGACGACGGGACCGCCGACATGGTGAGGTCGACGAGCTGGCCCGTGAACAGTCCCAATCCGATTCCGATCACTGCCATCGGCAGCACCATTTCGAGAAGCGTCAGATCGAGGTCAGTCAGCGCGACGAGGAGCAGCAATCCAGCGGCCATCAACACGAGCCCGCCCTGGACGATGTGCTTCGGTGCGACGTACGCGCGCCACCCCGTCGAGATCGTCGCCACGAGCAGCGTCGCGACCGAGAACGGGAGGAGCGCGAGCCCGGTCTGAAACGCCGAGTAGCCGAGCGCCGACTGGAGAAAGACCGGCATCGAGAACATGAACCCCGAGAGGAACAGCGACTCGGCGGCGAACGTGGCGATCCCGGCGGCGAACGTCCGATTCCGGAGCACGTCCGTCGGGATCAACAGCGAACGACCGGCGCGTGCCTGGCGAGTCTCCCACTGGACGAACAGCACGAGCAACGCCACCCCGAGCGCGATCGACCAGATCGCGGGCGAGAATCCCAACGGTTCGATCCGTACTCCACTCACGACGAACGGGCGCAACGGGCGCACCCAGCCGTACCGACCGGCGAGCAGAGTCCCACCGACGATCGTGACCACACCGAGGATCGACAGCACTGTGCCGCCGACGTCGATCGCCACGCGCCGATCGACCGGCTGGGAGTCGAGGTAGCGTGTCAGCGCGAGCACTACGAGCACGATGCCGAACTCGCCGAACATCCCCCATCGCCACGTGGCGAACGTCGTGAGAACCCCGCCGATCATCGGTCCGATGGCGATACCGACCGCCGTCACGCCGCCGATCGCCCCGAAGGCTTTGGTCCGGGCACTGCCCGCGTAGTTTTCGACGATGATGGAGTAGGTGATCGGGAGGAGGAGTGCTGCGGCGATTCCCTCAATGATCGACCAGCCGACGAAGAGCGTGAGCATGTTCGGGCTGGCCCCCGCGAGCAGCGTCCCGACGCTGTAGATCACGAGCGTGATCACGAGCAGTCGTTTCGTATCGACGACCGATCTGAGCGCCCCGCCCGGGATGATGAGAGCGGCCATCACCATCGAGTACACCGCGATCGCGCCGTGCATCGCACTCACCGTGGTGTTCAGGTCCTGTACGATCGACGGGACGGCGACGTTCATCATCGACATATCGAGGACGCCGAGGAACAGCGCCGTGCCGGCGACGACCGCCGGAGCCCAAAATTCGAACCCGGAGCCGGACTCCGATTTCGTCGAGCCGGTTTCGATCATCTATCGACAATATTTGGCGAATGATAAAAATCCGCGTGTCATTTCACGTCCTTCACAGCACGGGGCGTCTCGATACCGGATTCATCCGGACGAGGACGAACGAAGCGACTGACGACAGTAATGTCGACCGCACAGAGGTTCTCGAAAACAGTCGCGCTGTCGGCACATTGAGCGGTGCTCACCTACGATCGCCGGTCGTTCCGGTACACCGGCCGCAGATCCGTCGCGTCCGTGTTGTACCCGAGCCACACGCTGAGCACCACCGCCGCAGCCACGAGATACAGCGGGAACAGCAGCACCAACGAGTACCCCGCCAACAGCAGCGCGATCGTCCCCGTCCAGTAGAGCACGCCGATCGCGGCGAGCCCGACCAGCGCTGCGGCTATGATGCCCGTTCTGAAGGCGTGCTCGGCGGCTGGTCCTGGGGAGTGTTTCGACGCGACCATCTACGTACTGCTACGCCGCCGAGCGGTATAAACAGTCGCTGATCGCCCGTCGTCATTGACATGGCTTCACGAGCGATATTGCCTGTTAACCGCGTCTTTGCCGGCGTTTTCGGCGAACTTCAGGGAAGGTCGATCTCGACGCCGTGTTGCTGGCTCGCTGCCTTCACCGTGTTGTACAAGAGCATTGCGCGGGTCATCGGGCCAACGCCACCCGGGACGGGCGTGATCGCTCCCGCGACCTCTCGCGCGCTCTCGAAGTCGACGTCGCCGACGAGTTCAGAATCGCCTTCGTCCGTCTCCACGCGGTTGACACCGACGTCAATCACGGTCGCACCCTGCTTCAACATCGAGCCATCGACGAGCTCCGGCACGCCCACAGCGGCGACGACGATGTCGGCGTTGCCGACTTTCGCGGCGAGGTCCTCAGTCCGGGAGTGGCAGACGGTCGTGGTGGCGTTCCCGAAGGGCGCTTTCTGGATCAGGAGGTTCGCCATCGGCTTGCCGACGATGTCGGAGCGACCGACTACCACGGCGTCGGCCCCCTCGGTTTCGACGTCGTAGGCTTCGAGGAGCTTCTGGATGCCGTGAGGCGTGCAGGGTTTGAATCGGGCGTCACCGGCGACCAGCCGGCCGACGTTCTCGGGGTGGAACCCGTCGACGTCCTTCGCGGGGCGGGTTCGACGGAGGACCTCACGGTCGTCGACGTGGTCGGGCACCGGCATCTGGACGAGGATGCCGTCGATCGCGTCGTCCGCGTTCAGCTCGTCGACGGTATCGTACAGCTCCGCGGCCGGCGCGTCGGGATCGATCTCGATGTCGTGGGCTTCGATCCCGACCTCCTCGCAGTCTTGCTGTTTCATCGAGACGTACGTCTCGCTCGCGTCGTCGTCGCTCATCAGGACTGTCGCGAGGCCCGGCGTGACACCAGCCTCGTCGAGGGTGTCCACGCACTCGGCGACACCGTCCCGGATGTCGCTCGCGACCGCCTCGCCGTCGATGATCTCGGTCATGGATCGAGGTCGACGGGTCGCAGCAAAAGGGTTCGGGATCGGTAGTTGCGCCCACTAAGTGCGACCGTCGTCTCGAATCGAGATTCCGACCGATCCACGTGACGCTCCGTCGGCGAAATGTCTCTGTGGCTGGATGATCAAAACCCACGGACGGAACACGAATTCGACGACCGGTCTCGCGATCACGGCTTCGGCAGTATAAACGGGTGTGGTAGTCCACCCCGTCGTTTAATCCGGCGGGAACGGCGAATAGCACTATGAGCACAGAGGATACATTGCCGGAGAGCGCCGGGACCGTCGTCGTGGGTGCGGGCTGTGTCGGCTGTTCGGCGGCGTACCATCTCGCCGAACGGGGTCGCGAGGACGTCGTCGTTCTCGATCGCGGACCGCTGTTCGAGACCGGCGGCTCGACCTCGCACGCACCTGGTCTCGTCTTCCAGACCGCTGGCGGGAAGCTGATGACCCACATGGCGGCGTACACCCGCGACCTCTACACCGATCTCGACAGCTACCGGATGTCGGGTGGGATCGAGGTCGCGTACACCGAAGACCGATGGGAGTTCCTGAAACGAAAGCGCGAGTGGGGCCAGTCCTACGGCCTCGAAGGCGGCGACCTCCTCTCTCCTGAAGGAGTCGCCGAGCACGTCCCGCAGATCGACGAATCCGTGATCCACGGTGGGTACTACCTCCCGACCGATGGAAAGGCCCACGCGGTCGACGCCTCGGCGGCGATGGCCGAACGCGCGCGCGAACTCGCCGGCCACGAGTTCCACGGCAACACCACCGTCACCGACATCGAAACGGCCGACGGCGCGGTACAAGCAGTCGTCACTGATCAGGGGCGGATCGAGTGTGACGACCTCCTCGTCGCGACCAACATCTGGGGACCGCTCTTTGGGGAGATGGTCGACACCGACGTGCCGCTAGTGCCGTGTTCGCATCAGTATCTCGTGAGCGATCCGATCGACGACCTCGCCGGCGCGCAGGAGGAGATCGAACAGCCGATCCTCCGTCACCAGGATTATTCACTCTACTTCCGCCAGCACGGCGACTCCTACGGCGTGGGGTCGTACAACCACGAGCCGCTGCTCGTCGATCCGGAGGACATCTACGGCTCCGAGAAACTCGACGACCTCGGACTGGAGTACCCCTCGCTCCGCGAGTTCGCCGCCACCCACTTCTACGAGAATACCCACCCCGACCACGACGAGAGCGCGTACGACGCCGCTCGCGAACTCGTCCCGGCCTTCGACGAGGATTCATGGGAGACCGAGATGAACGGGATGTTCTGTTTCACGCCCGACGGGATGCCGATTCTCGGCCCCGACGAGGACACCGACGGCCTCTGGTGGTCGCTCGCGATCTGGGTCACTCAGTCGGGCGGTGCCGGCGACATCGTCGCCGCCTGGATGGAAGACGGAACCCCGCGACTCGACGGCGAGCGCGTGAACGCCGATCCCGCCCACGTCAGTCGGTTCCAGTCCCACGCCGGCAGCCGGGAGTACACCTACGGCCGCGGAGCCCAGCAGTACCAGGAGGTCTACCAGCTCATCCACCCGCGCGAGCAGCCGAAGGACCAGCGCGCGCTCCGGCGGAGCCCCTTTTACGATCGTCAGGCGGACCTCGGCGCGGAGTTCTACGACACCGACGGCTGGGAGGTCCCTCAGTGGTACGAGGCGAACGAATCCCTCCTCTCGGAGTACGACGTTCCCGACCGTCCCGACTGGCTCGCGCGCAACTGGTCGAAGGCCCAAGGTGTCGAACACCAGGCCGTCCGCGATCGGGTCGCGATGTTCGACATGACCACGTTCACCGGGATCGAGGTCGAAGGCGAGGGAACCCAGGAATTCCTCCAGGGGCTGCTGACGAACGACATGGACTGCTCGGTAGGACGGATGCGCTACGCCACGATGCTGAATGAGGACGGCGGTATTCTCGCGGATCTGACCGTCGCGCGGCTCGGGGATGAACGCTACCTGCTGACGACCGGCGGTGGCAACTCCGCGACGCTGCACTCCCGATGGATCAGAGAGCATGCGCCCGACTCGGTGTCGATCACCGTCCACGATTCGAGCCGGTCGGGGATCGGCGTATTCGGCCCGGAATCCCGAAATCTGCTCGGACCGCTGGTCGAGGCCGACCTCTCGAACGACGCCTTCCCCTTCTACTCTGTCGAAGAGACCTACCTTGGGAGCCTGCCGGTGACGATGCTCCGGCTTTCCTACGCCGGCGAACTCGGTTGGGAGCTCTACACGCCCACCGAGTACGGCGCGCAGCTCTGGGACACGATCTGGGAGGCAGGCCAAGACTACGGCGTCGTCCCGATGGGATGGGAGGCGCTCGACTCCACGAGCCTGGAGAAGGGCTACCGGCTGTGGGGGACCGACGTCACGCCGGAATACAACCCCTACGAGGCGGGGATCGGGTTCGCGGTCGACCTCGACACCGAGTTCGTGGGAAAGGACGCGATCGTGACGGCCCGCGAGGACGGCATCGACGAGAAGCTCGTTCCGATCACGTTCGACGAACCTGGGACGGTCGTCGACGCTGGCCATCCAGTGTTCGACGGCGACGACGTGATCGGCTACGGCTGCCGCGCTGACTACGGCTACACGATCGACGCCGGGATCGTCTACGCGTACCTCCCCGCGGCCTACGCCGAGCCGGGGACCGACGTGACTATCAGCTACGAGGGGAAACGTCACGCAGCAACCGTGCGCGAGGAACCGCTGTTCGATCCCGACATGGACCGAATGCTCCGTTGACATGAGTCAAAACGCCGACCCTACCGTCACGTTCGCCGAGATCGAAGCGGCTCGCGATCGGCTCGACGACGAATCGGTCGTGAAACCGACGCCGGTCGAGCGGAGCACCTCGCTCGACGCCGTCACTGACGGCGAGATCCATCTCAAGATGGAACACCTCCAGTGGACGGGGTCGTTCAAACCTCGCGGCGCGTACAACAAGATCGCACAGCTCGTCGCCGAAGGTGGGACGGAGCGTGTCGTCGCCGCGAGCGCCGGCAACCACGCCCAGGGCGTGGCACTCGCCGCGACGAAACTCGGCATGGATTCGACGATCGTGATGCCGAAGGCCGCCCCGCAGGCAAAGGTTGACGCGACCCGCGAGTACGGCGCGGCGGTCGAACTCGTCGGCCAGGACTTCCAAGCGGCGATGAATCACGCCGAGGGTCTCGTTGCGGACGACGAAACGGCGTTCGTCCACGCGTACGACGATCCCGCGATCGTCGCTGGCCAGGGCACCCTCGGTGTCGAGATGGTCGAGGATTGCTCCGACGTCGATACTGTGGTGGTTCCCATCGGCGGCGGCGGACTCATCTCGGGAATCGCGACGGCGTACAGCGAACTCTCGCCCGAAACGCGCGTCGTGGGCGTCCAGGCGGAGGGAGCCGCGACCGTCCCGAACAGCCTCGATAAGGGGATTCCGCAGACCCTCGACTCCGTCGACACCATCGCCGACGGGATCGCCACCGGCGGGATCGCCGAGTTGACGCTCTCGCTCATCGAGGAACACGTCGACGAGATCGTCACCGTCACCGACGGGGAAATCGCGCGGGCGATCCTGCTCCTCCTGGAGCGGGCGAAACAGGTCGTCGAAGGTGCGGGTGCAGCGTCGGTCGCTGCCGTCCTCAGCGACGATCTCGATGTCGAGGGCGAGCGCGTCCTCGCGCTGTTGTGTGGCGGGAACCTCGATATGACGATGCTCCAGACGGTCCTCGTCCACGCGCTCACCGATCGCGAACAGCTGCTCCGACTGCGCGTGCGGATCGACGACCAGCCGGGAAAGATGCGCGAGGTGTCCGGGGTGATCGCCGACCACGACGCCAACATTCAAACTGTCCGCCACGACCGCTCGGCCCCCGAACTCGACGTCGGTGAGGCCTACCTCGTCTTCGAGGTCGAAACCAGCGGCGCGAGCCATGCTCGCACCATCATCCGGACGATCCGCGACCACGGGTACGAGGTCAGACACGTCAATGCCTGAGCCAGGCCAGCTTCAGCGTGCACGATCCACGTGCGAGAGCGACCTATCGGTTAAAAACATCCCCATAGTTCATTGCGAAGCCTTAAGACAGTCTCTGTGATAGGTTGACATGGACTTTCGTGGTATGATGGCTCACGGCGTGGTCGACGGTGTGAACGTAGGCGGGCACGAAAGTAGCTGACTCGACCACGCCCAACAAACGTACCAATACATCGATACCAATCATGAGTGAACTGCACGAGATAGGCGACGCGTTCAGCGAGGTACGGCATCATGAGTAAGTCAGACGACACTACCGGCGAGATGTCGGACGGGTTGCAAGTAGAACTGTTTCACCCGGACTCCGACCGGGAGGTAGGAGACACCAACAAAGAGCTACTCGGCGGACGGTTCGATATCCATCCCATCGTTTTCCCCGGCGCGCTACTGTTGATCGGGCTGTTCATCGCGATCACCCTGATTTTGGGTCAAGAGCAGGCCACAGCGGTCTTCGACGGCACCAAATCGTTCATCGAGTCGACGTTCGGCTGGTTCTACTTGCTGGCGGTGAATATCTTCCTGATCACGATCGTGTACTTCGCGGTCAGCAAGTACGGGTCGATCAGGATCGGTGGCGTGGAGGCCGAAAAGGAGTTCAGCACGTTCGCGTGGATGGCGATGCTGTTCAGCGCCGGCATGGGGATTGGCCTCATGTTCTTCAGCGTGACCGAACCGGTGGTTTACTTCAATAGTCCACCGGCCTTCTTCGGTGCCGAAGCCGGGACGGCGGCGGCGGGCACGGCAGCGCTGGCACAGACGTTCTTCCACTGGGGACTCTCCCCGTGGGCTATTTATGGGTTAGTCGGCCTCGGGCTGGCCTTTTTCTCGTTCAATCGCGGGCTACCGCTGACGTTCCGTTCGATCTTCTGGCCGCTGCTCGGCGACCGCATCTACGGCTGGCCGGGCCACATCATCGACCTCGTGTCGGTGTTCGCCACGCTGTTCGGTTTGTGTACCTCGCTCGGTCTCGGGGTCGCGCAGGTGAACTCCGGCATCTCCTACGTGGGCGGCGACATGCTCGGAGTCATCGACCTCCCGATCACCACGTCCATACAAGTCGTGCTTATCGCAGGCATCACCTTCATCGCGGTGCTATCGGTTGCAGCCGGTCTCGACGGCGGCGTCAAGCGACTGAGTACGGTCAACCTCTACCTGATGCTCCTCCTGCTCGGGTTCCTGTTCATCGTCGGCCCGACGCTGTTCATCGTCGGTTCGATGGCGGAGGGGCTCGGGGCGTACATCGGTAACTTCCTCTCGCTGAGTCTCTTCACCGGCACCCTCGGTGCGGAGGCTGGAAACACGCTCGATTCGACCGTCTCGGCGTGGACCGTCTTCTACTGGGGCTGGTGGATCGCGTGGTCGCCCTTCGTCGGGATGTTCATCGCGCGCATCTCGAAGGGCCGCACGGTGCGGGAGTTCGTGCTCGGCGTGCTGGTCCTGCCGACGCTGTTCTCGGTCGTCTGGCTGTCGACGTTCGGCGGGAGCGCCCTGGCGACGGCGCTGCAAGGGAGCGGAGGCGGGGCAATCATGAGCGCGTACAGCTCGATGGAATACGCCACGTTCGAGACGCTCGGGATGTTCATCATGCTCGAGCAGTATCCGCTCGGTGCTATCTCGGGCATTCTCGCGACGCTGCTCGTGGTCACCTTCTTCGTCACGTCGTCGGACTCGGGTTCGTTGGTCATCGACCACCTGACCTCGGGCGGCAAACACGACGTGCCGCGTGCCCAGCGGGTCTTCTGGGCGACCACTGAGGGGGTCGTTGCGGCAGTGTTGCTCTGGGGCGGCGGACTCACTGGCCTCCAGGCGGCGGCCATCTCGACCGGCCTGCCCTTCGCCGTCATCCTCCTCGTGATGTGCTATACGGTGTACCTGGGACTCGATAACGAGTACCAGATTCTGGAATCCGAGGCGTTCCGCGAACAGATCGACCAGATCAGCGAGGGCGATGATATGGTCGTGGACCGCACGGGCGGGGACGTGGTGACCGGCGTCTCGGAAGGGGGTGACACCACGTCGGACGACTGATTCTCGACCCGCTCCGTCTGTTTTCCCTCGGTTCCGTTCGTTCCGCTGTCCCGCTACGTTTCGGCTGTGAGACTCCACGACTCACGAGATGGTCCGCCGAACGGCTGGCGCAGCGATCGCTCAATAGTAGTCCCACTCGTCGTCGCCACGGCCCCGCTCGACCTCCTCGTCGTCGGTATCGTCGTTCGTCTCGTCCGGCCACGATATCCCATCGCCGGTCACGCTCTGGTAGACGAACCCCCCGAATGCGACCAACAGAAGAATCAGCACGAGCGTTGCGGCGGCCGTCACAACCCACGTGGCTTGCCCGACGACCGCAACCGCGACAGGGAACGCCTGAAGCACGATGTGTACCATGTGAAAACGAGTGCAGCCATCGACATGAATATTAGTGCATGTCGACTCATCACATGAATTCTTGTGACGTGAACACGGCCGACCACATCCGCTCGCCGTCCACTCGGTGACTGCTCAGGTGTCGGCCTCGGTAGCGGGCGCTCGCGAAGCGTGGATCCACTCCCGTGTCGGCCCACCGATCCCGACCGAGACGAGGAGGACCCAAACGACCAAGCTCGCGGCAGCCGCCGGCAGGAGCCACGCGCTCGCGCCGAGCACTGCCCCCACGACGAGCCCGTACCACGGTCGGCGTTCGCCGACGAGTTCGGTGAGGCGCGCGCCGACGACCGTCAGTCCGAGCCCCGCAAGACCAACCACCGCGACGGCGACCGCTGCGCCCGCTCCGGCGACGACGAGCCTGTTGGCGCTGAGCCGAGTCACCTGACCGAAGAAATACACGCCGAAGAACAACACGCACGCGTGTGCCGTCACGCCGTAGACCGTCGACACCGTGAGGCGTTCCATCGAGGAATCGACGGACTGGTCGACGAATCCGTCGAACCGCCACAACAGGACACCGCCGAACAGCATCACGAACACGAACGCGCCGATCGCTCGGGCGGGTGGTGCGTCGACCACCGTGGTCGGATCGATGGCCTGGACACTGCTTGCACCGGAACCGACCGCGTCCACCACACTCGCCCGGCGATCGGAGACCATGGTGGTTCGTTACCCGCTCCGGCCGGAAGATCCTATCGGCAGTCCAGCGCGTGGTCGACGCTCTCCACTGTTCCTCCCGTCGACGCAGGTGCGAGCCGTGAGCCGGCGGGCACGCTCCGGATCGGTGATGGTCTCGCCATCCGATCGGTCGTCCACGCTCGGCGCATGGGCGTGCGTCTTATTACCAGGGTTCGCGTAGCAGTCGTTGAGAAACGATCGTTCAAGAGACACCATGCTCGGACGCCTCAAGTGGCTCGCAGGCCAGTTGATAGAACCCCTCCGAGTCGACGATGACCTCGAAAATTTTCGGCTGTCGATACCGGAGGCACAGACCACGACGGTCGAGGGGGCCGTTGGGTGGAACAAGCGCCCGCCAGCCACCCTCCAATGTCCGCGGTGTGAGAACGAGATTTACCAAGCGGGAGGAATGGACCCGATCGACTGCCCCCGGTGTGTCGCCGAGTTCACCCGCCACGAGTTCCCCGAGTTGGAACTGCTCTCGCTTCACTGTCCCGTCTGCAACGACCATCTGCGACACGGACGGCGGCATCCGAACGCGTACGATGTCCCCGAATGGGCTACGTGTCGAAACTGCCATTACCACTGGGAGTTCGAGGATTTCTAACGATGATCGGTACTCGACCGGCGATCCACCCTCCGTCGACCCGATCGCCGACACGCACGCTCGTGGAGTGGTGGTCGTGAACACCGTCGCGCTGGCCCTGGCGGTCGTGGCGTCCGTGCTAATGCTGGGTGGCGCACTGGTGATGACGTCAGGGAATTTCGGCGTCGCCGGGGCGCTGTTCCTGGCCGCAAGTATCGTCATCTACCTCCGGGAGCGGCGGGTGTAGCTCACGTCGTCGTTTCCGGACGACCACACCACGACACCGACTGCGTTCTCGAAGAACCACGACAGATATCGCGAAACTCATCACGACCGCTGCCGTAGTGCCGGACAATGGCCGCCATTCGTCACTCCCCCGGTCCCGCCGCGGCGGAAGCGTTCACGCTTGGCATCACAACGGCAGCGACGCTCGGTCTCGCCGGTCTCTGGCTGCTCGTCTGGACCGACGTACTGACGCTGCTCGGTGCGATTTTTGTTGCCTTCTTCGGGCTGCCCGTGCTGCTCGTCGTCGTGTCGTGTCTCCTCAGCGTGTGGCTCGGGTACGACAAGGACGCGGTCGACACGGCGCTGTCCTGAATCGATCGTCGGCTCCGACCCTCGCCTGCCGCTCCGCCGTCAGGAGTCGGCGAATCGACTGCGGGCCTCGCTCTCGCTCAGCTTGGTCGAGATCACCGGAACGGTCGACAGTCGGACGACCTTCTCGGCGATAGTGCCGAGCAGCGCGCCGAACCGGCCCTGATAGCCGGTTCCCATCACGATCGCATCGACGCCTTCGTCGTCGGCGTATTTGACGATCTCCTCGTGGATCGTGCCGCTTTTGATCGCGGTAACACACTCGACGCCGGCGTCGCTCGCCATCTCGTCCACCTCCTCGGTGACACGCTCGCCGTACTCCCGGTATTCCCTGCGGACCTGCTCTTCATCGTCCCTGATCGAGAGCGCCCGAGGCACGCCCGGAAGATCCATCACGTACAGCGTGTGGACGGTCGTGCCGAGCGTCGCCGCGAGTTCGATCCCGTGCTGGGCTGCCTTCCGCGCCTCGTCGCTCCCGTCGGTCGGAATGAGAATCGTATCGTACATTGTTTATCCACAAAGAACACGTCCATGCAGCAGTATAAATCCGTGGTCGTGCTGGTACACCCCTTTATTCGTTCGCGTGGTGGACACAGCCGACCGTGTGGTGAGTAGCGATAGCTCGCTACCGATCGCGGGATTTACGTCGCGTTTCCGTCCCCACCGTTTTCGGTGCCACTCGTCTCGGTCGCGTCCGTCTCGGCGTCCGACGCATCGGTATCGCCGAGGACGGAGCGGCCGAGACGACGGCCGACGATGACCGATGGGCTGATGACCTCGTCGGCACCCACGCGTTCGAGCTTGCCGACGTGGCCGTGGTCGGTCGCCGCCGCGACGATCCGGACGTCGGAGTTCACCTCCCGCGCGGCGAGCACCGCGAGGGTGTCTTGGGCGTCGTCGCTGGTCGCGGCCACGACCCCGCTCGCGACGTCGATCCGCGCGTCGAGGAGCGCGTCCTCGTCGGTCGGGTCCGCTGTGAGGACATTCACGTCTTCCTCGTCGAGCGCCGACGCCGTGTCGGCGTCGGCAGTCACGACGACCACGTCGGTCGTGGCCACCAGCTCGTCGACCAAGGGTTCGGTGAGGTCGCCGTAGCCGAGAACCACGACGTGGTCCTCCATGAGTGCGAGTTCCGAGGCTGTCATGGTTCCGAACGCGGCCGACACCCGGGACTCGATCGCCGGGATGATGAGCGAGCCCGAGGCGACGGCGAACGTGCCGGTGCTGATGACTATCGCCGAGAGGGTAAACAGTTTCGCCCCCTGACTCGTCGGCGTCGCGTCACCGTAGCCGACGGTGGTTCCAGTAACGACGATGTAGTAGAACGCGTCGGTCCACGTCTCGATACCGGTGTAGAAGTTGCGGAGTCTGTACGCCCCGATGGTGCCGTACGCCTGGCCGGCGACGAACGCCACGATGGCGGCGGTCTGGAACGGCGAGAGGTCGAGCGACTGGTCGAACGCGGTCCGGTTGCGAACCACCAGCGGGAACGTGCCGAGCGACAGCACGAACAGCAGGACGTCGGTCGGCTCCGCTGTCACGAGCGGTAACACCACCACCAGCGGGAGCACGAGGACCGTACCGTACCAGGCGATCCGGAGGCGGCGGCGAAGCCCCACCGCGAGCCCCCCGAGCACGAACGCGAGGAGCACGGCCCCGAACGGCACGACGGTCACCCACTCGGCCGGGAGAAGGGGCGCGAGCGGGCCATCGAACGCGAGGTCGCGCTGGCTGAAATGCGAGAGGCCGGTGACGAACGCGAGGACCGCGACCGCCGCGGTCAGCAGTACCGTAGTATCCGTTCCCGTGTACTCCCGCCAGTAGACGAACGGCACTCTGTCGTCGTGGTGGAACAGCTCCCGAAGGGCGGCGTCCATCGTCGTCTCGGGGGGATCGTTCGCCACCCCGTGACATACCAGGCGTACGATCATAAAGGCTGGTCGCCGATAGCACCGCCGTTGATCCCGACGGTCGCGATCACGAGTTCACGGCGACGGGCCATCTGCTGTCGACGGCTGCCGTGGTTAGCGGAGTGATACGCGAACGGGGCAGCGTTCGAGCCGCAGAGTGTGCCAACGACAGGACTATGGGGGTAAGTACCGTACCGCGTGCTATGAGTACCCAGGGGGCCGGCCCCGTGGAGACGGTCCTCCGGAGCGTCCTCGTGCCGATTTGTGTGATCGCGGGCGCGGTCGTCGTCTCGGTCTTTTTCTTTCCGGGGGTCGTCGGCTCGCTACTGACCGGGGGGGCCATTCTCATCGTTTCGCTGTTGTTCTTCGGTTCCGGACTGGCGTACGTCGCGCTGTTGCCGATCACGGTCGACGTGGACGCCGAAAAGGCCCGACGCGACGCCCCGTATCTACTGCGAATCCGGCGGCTTGGGTGGGTTGGGACCATCAAGGGCGCTGCGGCACGGTTCAGGAATTTTCTCGCCCGCCAGGACCCACTCACGTTCGGTGTCCCGGTAGCAGCCTTCGTCCTGTTTTTCGCAGCGTACTACCTCGCACCGTCGGGCACTCAGTCGGTCGTCGGCACCGTCGAAAGCGTCCTGCTCCACGAGTTCGGATGGCTATTCTTGGGCGCGATGTTCCTCGCGGTGTGTTACTGTCTGGTCTTGCTGGTCGGGCCGTGGGGAGACATCAAACTCGGCGGGCCCGACGCCGAACCCACCTACACCTACCCGACGTACTTCGCGATGTTCTTCACCGCGGGTATCGCCGCCGGTATCGTCTTCTGGGGCCCTGCCGAGGCACTCTTTCACTACGACACGCCGCCACCGTTTCTCGACGCCCAGCCACGATCGGGCGGTGTCGTCGCCGGCGCGCTCACCTACGCGATCTTTCACTACGGCTTCTCGGCGTGGAGCGCCTACGTCGTCATCGGCGTGCCGATCGCCTACTTCACCTACCAGCGAGGCGCGCCGCTGCGGGTCTCGTCGATCCTGACGCCGTTTCTGGGGGTCGACGGTCTCGACAGCCGCTGGGCCACGCTCGTCGACGTGCTCGCCGTGTTCGCGACCATTGGGGGGATCGCCACCTCGGTCGCGCTCGTCGGCCAGCAGTTCCTCGCCGGCGTCAGCTACCAGTGGGGAGTGACCTACGGCGGCGTGGCCCCCGTCCTCGTCGTCGCCGGACTGACGCTCATTTACGTCGTCTCCGCCCAGAGCGGCGTCCACCGCGGTATCCGTCGGATCGCCGGGGTCGCCATCGTCCTGTTCGTCCTGTTCGCGGCACTGCTGATCGCCGTCGGTCCGCAATCGGCCATTCTCGACATCGGTTCCGCCGCCGTCGGCGGCTACGTCGTGGATTTCGTACCGATGAGCCTCTATCTCGGCGGTGGACTGGTCGCCGAGGAGTGGGTGGCGAACTGGACGGTCTGGAACTGGTCGTGGTGGTTCTCGTGGGCCCCCTTCGCCGGACTCTTTCTCGCGGCGCTCTCGAAGGGCCGGCGGGTTCGGACCGTGGTTCTCACGGGTGCGGTCGCCACGTCGGCCGCGACCGCTGTGTGGTTCGTTCTGCTCGGCGGGACGTCACTATCCCTCCAGCGCTCCGGGACGGCCGACATCCTCGCCGCCATCGAGGCCTACGCCACGCCCGAGGCGGTCGCCGGCTTCCCGATCTTCGCGGCGCTCCCGCTCGGCCAGCTTCTGATGTTCCTGTTTCTCGCGCTCATCATCGTGTTCATCGTCACCTCCGCGGACACCTCGACGCTGGTGGTTGCGATCCTCGCGACCAAGCAGGATCGCGCGCCGACGACCGGGAGTATCGTCTTCTGGGGGCTGTTTCAGGGCGTGGTCGCGGTTGCGGTGCTGCTCGGCGGCGGCGGCGAGGCGTTACAGGCGCTCGCGGTGTTGACGGGCGGGCCGTTCGCGGTGCTGGTAGTGGTCGCGCTAGTTGGGCTGACGCTGACGTTCCGCCGCCACGAACGCGGTCATCGCTCACCGCTCGGCAAGTTGCGCGCCACCGTCCGCGATCACGGTATCGCGGGCCCGAGCGAGGTGCTTCGGGACGACGACTGAGCCCGACCCATTGGACGGAGCGCGTCGCTGCGGGATTTCCGCCAACGACGAGCGCTCAACCCACCGTGAGCGTTTTGCCGGTTCGCACAGTTCGGAGCGTATGCAGACGCTCGCTCCGGCCGAACCGTACACGACCGAGTTCGAGGCGATCGTCGAATCACAGGATGACGACGAACTGGTGCTCGACGAGACGTACTTTTATGCCGAGAGCGGGGGCCAGCCGCCCGATCGCGGCACTCTCGCTGGCGAGCGGATCGCGGATGTTCAGGAGCGCGACGGCGAGATCGTCCACACGCTCGCGGACGCACCGGCAGTTGAAGTCGGAGATACGGTCGCCGGCCGGATCGATCCGGCCTTCCGAACGTACTGCATGCGCGCCCATACCGCCAGTCACGTCCTCTACGGGGCCGGTCGCCGACTGTTCGACGACCTCGGCTACGGCGGGTTCGACATCGACGAGCACAAGGTCAGGGTCGACTTCGCGACCCCGACGGCGATCGACGACGCGGCGCTCGTGACGCTCGAACGGCTGGTCAACCGCGCGGTCTGGGACTCCAAGGACGTGACGTGGGAGAACGCCCCCCGGGAGGCGGCGCTCGCCCGCGACGACGTGGCGTTCAACACCAAGACCGAGGAAGGAATCGGCGGTGAGGAGGTTCGCCTGGTCGACGTCGACAGTTGGGACGTCGCTGCCTGCGGCGGAACCCACGTCCGAAACACCCGCGAGATCGGCCCGGTTGCAGTGCTCGATCGATCGAACCCTGGCGAAGGCGTGACGAGAGTCGAGTTCGCGGTCGGGCCGGCCGCGATCCAGCGGCGGAGCGCCGAGAAGACCGCGGCGCTCGACGCGGCCACCGCGCTCGAAACCCGCGTGACCGATCTTCCCGAGGCAGTCGCACGGCTCCGGGACGAACGCGACGCGCTCGCGGCCGAGCGGACAGGATTGCAGGAACACCTCGTCGATTCGCGGCTGGACGAACTGCGCGAAACGGCCGTCGAACGCGATGACCGGACGTGGCTCGTCGGGACGGTCGATCACCTCGACACCAACGAACTCGCGGAGCGAGCGAACGATCTCACCGATTCGGCCGCCGACGTGGTCGGCCTCGTCGGTGGCGACGGTGAGAGCGTCGCCGTTGCCACGGACGGAGAAATCGACGCCAACAGGGTCGTCGACGACCTCACCGCCGAATTCGGCGGCGGTGGCGGCGGAAACGAGACGATGGCCCAGGCTGGCGGCTTCGACACCGATCCCGAGGAGCTCGTCGCGTTCTTGCGTACCGGCAGCGTCGAAACCACGAACTGATTTGTCGGCTCGGCCACGATCCGAGTCATGAGCGAGGGAACGCCGGCAGGGACAGGGTGGTTCGAGGGGGTGGAGCAGGGCGATCTCGACGGTGCCCGCGACGCGATCGAGACCGGGAGCGCCGAATCCCCGGCTGACTGGCCCGCGCGAGCAGTCGAGACTGGCTTCGTCGACACCGACGAGGAGTACTACGCGGCGCTCCGCGAGGCGACGATCGCGACCGCCCGGGACGCGGCCGCCGAGCGCGAGCGTGCCGACGACCGTCAGGTGATCCACGCGGTCCGGGCGATGGACGACACGGAACGAATGGCGAACGAACTCGCCGAACGGGTCGCGGAGTGGGCCGCGAGTCGGACAGAAGACGCCGGAACCGGTATCGAACACTGTCGTGAACTCGTCGATCGGCGGGGCGAGAACGCCGAACCGGCCGACGACCGCGTGGCGGCGATCGCAGAACGCGTCGTCGATCTCGACGAGGAGGCGGCGGAACTCGAAGCGTACGTCGAGCGCACGGTTCGTTCGGTAGCTCCCAACCTCGCTGCGCTCGCAGGGCCGACGCTCGCGGCGCGCCTGCTCGCACTCGCCGGCGGTCTGGAGTCGCTGGCGCGAACGTCGAGTTCCACGATGCAGGTTCTCGGGGCCGAGGACGCGCTGTTCGCCCACCTCCGAGGGTCGGCTCCGTCGCCGAAACACGGCGTGATCTACACCCACGAGTACGTCCGCCACACCCATCCCGATGAGCGGGGCTCGGCAGCCCGCGCGCTCGCGGGCAAACTCACCATCGCCGCCCGGGTCGATCACTACGCCGGCGATCGCCGGCCCGATCTCGATCGCGAGTTGGACGAACGGATCGCGCGAATTCGAGCGCGGCGCGACGACGAAGATGCCGACGATCGGGGTGACGATGACGCTTCCTGAGGGCGTCGTCTATCGCGAGATCGACGGTGAGGAGCGTCTCGCGACCCAAGGGGCGACGGTCTACGGCGAACCCATGGAGGACGGGTGGCGTGCGTGGGACGTTCGGCGATCGAAACTCGGCGCGATGATCGACGCCGGAATGGACACCGGCCTCACGGGCGACGATGGAGTGTTGTATCTGGGTGCGGCGAACGGTACCACCGCAAGCCACGTCGCGGACTTCGCGCGTGTCGTCTACGCGGTCGAGTTCGCGTCGCGGCCGATGGGCGATCTCGTCGGCGTTGCGGAATCGCGGACCGGGCTTTTTCCACTGCTCAAGGACGCCCACCAGCCCGAGACGTACGCCCACATCGTCGAGGACGATCTCGATGCGATCGTTCAGGACGTCGCCACCCGAGGTCAGGCACGGGTGGCGTGTGCGAACCGGCAGTTCCTCGCCGCGGACGGCCGACTCCTGGCAGCGATCAAGGCCCGAAGCGAGGACGCGACCGCCGATCCCGAGAGCGTGTTCGACGCGGCGCTCGACGAACTCCGGACGACCTACGAGATCCTCGATACCCACCGGCTCGACCCGCACCACGCCGACCACCTCGCGGTTGTCGCCCGGCCGCGCTAACTCCCCGCCAGCGACGGGGTCCACCACAAAACCTTTATTAATGAAGGAGTTCCCTCAATGCGTATTCGACCGATGATGCCAGGATCGAACGCCCTCCCCGAGTCCTCGTGTTCGCCCTCCACGGACGCGGTGGCGGTCGGAGCGGTGATCTGCCGACGAGTCGATGCCGAACCGTGACGAACGACCACCGCGAGCGGGCCGCCGGCTGCTGGCTGGCGGTGCTCGTGATCCTTGCGGCGTTCGGTGGGGTGGCCTTCCTCGGACCGGCGAGCGCACAGGGGACCGATGTGGCGGCCAACGGGACGGCCGCACCCACGAACGACAGCCAATCGTCGATCAACGAAACCCAATCTCAGCGCAACGGAGTCGATGGGACTAACGAAACCAACGCGAGCAGCGCGACGTTCAACCGCTCGACCGTGGCCGAGGACCGTGGCGACATCGCCGCCATCGGAATCAATCTCTCCGGGGTGACCGAGACCACCGTCACGGTTGGCAGCCCCGCAGTCAACTACGAGACAAACGTCACCGTCGCGGACGGCGGCAACGGACAGGTCACGCTCCTGATGAACTCGTATCTCGCGGGCACCACCGAAAACGAAAGCCAGGCGTACGACACGCTGGCCGCTGAGGATTCGATCGTCCGGACGAACCGGACGACCGAACGACTCGAGGCCCCGCTCGACACCAGCACGTACAACCTCTCGGCCACGGTCGACGGGCGCGAAACCGACACCGCGGCGCTCAGACTGACCGAGCGGACGTCCGACGAGCTCGTGACGTGGACCGCCCCCGCCGAGAGCTTCGACAACGTGACGAACGCGAGCGAGGTCGCCGCCGCCATCGAGAACGACCGGATCACCACCACCGATAACGTCGCCGTCGGCGACGTGCTGGTGCTCCAATCCAAGCTCTCCGGCGTCTACGGCGCGTTCGAGGCCGCGAACTTCACCGAACTGGTCGAGCGCGGGATGTTCAACCTGACGGTCCGCCAGACCAATCCCGGCACGAACCGCCAGCCGAAGCAGCTCGATCTCGATCGGAGCCTCGCGAACGACTCGATACGAGTGATCCCCGATCCGGAAACGGACATCCTCTACGTCAACATCGACACCGAGGCGGCGGTCTTCGAGCGCGGCCCACCGCGTCCCGGTGACGAGTTCGAAGCCGAACTCACCGTGCGCGAGGAAAGCAGCCTCGCCGCGAGCAACCAGTCGATCGGCGCAAACGTCACGGCCGTCGGGGCCGAGCTCGGGCTCGGTGACGTCTCGCTCGCTGCCGACGACGGCCAGACCGTCACCGGAACGACGAGTATCGCGCCAGCCAGCGAGGTGACGATCAGTCTCACGGCCAACGGCACCGGGTCGTTCGTCAAGACCAACACCACCACAGTCTCGCCGAACGGCACCTTCGCCACCACGTTCAACCTCTCTGAGACCTCGCCGAACACCACGGTCGACGTGCGCGCGGTCGGACCACTCAACACCAGCGACGACATCACGGTGCCCGTCCGCCAGAGTCAGGAGCCCGCGCCGATGGCTGGCGGTGCCCGGCTCGCCGTCGACGACCAGACGACGACCGGCGAGACCGTTCGGATCCGAAACGTCACGCTCGCCGATGGTGGCTACGTCGTGATCCACGCGCCGAACGCCTCCGAAGCCCCCGTCGAGAGCGTTCTCGGCACGTCGAGCTATCTCGAGAACGGCACCGCCGAGAACGTCACCGTAACGCTCGGCCAACCGCTCACCGAGAGCACCGACGTGGTGGTGATGGCTCACCGCGACACCAACGACAACGGTGTGTTCGACTTCGTGAGTTCGAACGGTAGCGAGGACGGCCCCTACACGTCCTCGTCGGGGTCGACTGCCGCCGGAGCCGAAACCAGCGCGGAAGCGGCGACCGCCACCGGTGCTGCGGCGAGCGATAGCGAACCGGTCGCCACGACCGTCAGTGTGACCGTCAGCAACGCCACCACGACAGGTGAAGTGAGCGACACCACAGCGGTTGGGAGTGCGAACGGCACCAACGCGTCGGGGCAACCGACGAGCGAGAACGGTCCAGGGTTCGGGATCGTCGTCGCAACCGCCGCGATCGTCGTGGCTGTCGTCGCTCTCGGGAGACGACGAGAATGATACCACCGGCGGAGTGGGAACGGGAGCGGTTCCGATTCACACGCCGACGACCCAGCTCGCGACGGCAAGACCTATCACCGCCATCGTCGTAACGCCGATGAATGCTCGACGGAGTGCTCGCCGCGCTCGCGTGGTTCGGTCGGTTCTCCGACCCGCTCGCGTGGCTCGTGGTCGCCACCTTCACCGCCGGGGCGGCACTTACGTGGCGTGAGAGCCGGTTTGCACGCCCGATCACGGTCACAGCGTGGGTCCTCTTCGGGGTGTTCTGGCTCTCGGTGTTCCATCACTTCGCGTTCGTCCAGAAGAGCTTCATCGAAGGGATCGGGACGCTGGTGGCGGTGCCAGCGAGTCTCTATGCGGGATTATTGCTCGCCCGCGGTCGCGACTCGCTATTTGTACTCTCGCGGGCGATCGCCGCGATGGGACTGATCTTTTTCCCGTTTGAGACGATCCCCATCCTCCGGGAGTTCCTAATCGAGACCGTCACCCGTCAGACCGCGTTCTTGATCCAACTACTCGGGATCGATCCGACGGTGGTTTCGGGAACCCAGGTCCCGACTGGCACCCACCCCGACTACCAGAGCACGTTCTGGTTCGTCGATGGTGACCACACGATCACGTACACCATCCTGATCGCCTGTACCGGGGTGGGGAGCATGGCGATCTTCGGCGGGCTCATCGCCGCGACCGACGCGCCGCTCTCCCGGAAACTCCGTGCACTCGCGGTCTCGATCCCGGTGATCTACGGGCTAAATCTCGTTCGGAACGTGTTCATCGCGATCGGCTTCGGCACCCAGCGGTTCCACTTCTTCCCCGATACGATCATGTCGCTGTTCGGTTCCTCCGACCCGTACAAAGTCTCGTACTTCATCGCCGACCGCGTGCTCGCCCAGAGCCTCTCGGTGGTGGCGATGGTCGCGATCACGTGGGTTGTGATCCACGAACTTCCAGAAGTAATGGTCGTGATCGAGGATGTGCTCTACATGGCGACCGGGACCGAGTACGACCTCCAGCGCGCGCTCGGCGTCGGGATGCGTGCCGACGGCAGCGGTTCCGGCGGCGAGTAGGCGGTGCGGGCCTGGAGGATGAAGGGCGAGGCGCACGAAGTGCGCCGAGGGCTTCGGCGGTGCTGTGCGGTGGCGGTCGCAGTGCGGTCCTCGGCGGATCGAGGGCGAGCGCGACCGGAGGGAGCGCGAGGGCTCGGCGGTGCGGAAGGCGGTTGCGGTGCGGTCGCGGGGAGCGCCAGCAGTCCTACCGCGAGCGAACGAGCGGAGCGAGTGAGCGGGTGTTTTTAGTCCAGGTTTTTGGAGGGGGTTCGAGGGAGCGAGCGACCGAGGACCCCCTGTAAAAAAGTGGGTTTAGATGAGGTCTTCGGGTGCGCCTGCAAGACCGATCAGTGCGTCGCGCTCGACGTGATGGAGATCGCCGGGAATCACGAGCAGGTGAAGTGGGTCGCCGAAGTCCGTCTCGGCGAGCGCCGAGAGTCGATCCGCGGCCACGATTGGATCTGGACTTCCCGCGCGGGCGACGACGACGCCGAGCGGATCGTCGAGACCCGGTTCGAGTCGCTCGGCGGCGGTGCTCGCGGCCATATAACGATCCTCGGCGGCCTTGATGTCGAGAAAGCAGAGCGTATGGAGGCCGCGCTCGCGGTTCGTGTCGATGGTGTCGAGGACACTTTGGGGAATATCGCCGTCGCCGTAGGCGAACGGGATCGTGGTCGCTTTTCCAAAGCGGTAGTTCTGGAGTCCAGTAAGGGAGCTCGCGGCGGCCTGGGCAGTCGTCCCGTGGATCACACGGGTTTCGATGTCGCGTTCGTGCGCGCGGAGTCGGAGATCGGTGTGAGTCGTCGAGATCATGGGGTCGCCAGCGACCACGAACGCCACCTCGCCCCCCTCGGCCGCGTCGAGGATCGGTTCGGAGTCCTGTTCGACACTCGCTCGGTCGCGGACCTCGATTTCGCTGTCGTGGTAGGTTTCGAGATCCGCGACGGTCGCACCGACGAGTTTGCTGGTGTAGAACTCGGCGAAGACGCGGTCGGCGTCGCGGAGCGCATCCCGTCCCTCGACCGTGATCGAACGCTCGTCGTAGAGCCCGAGACCGACGAAAGTGAGCATGGCGTAGCTCGGGTGGGAGTCAGATTAAACACCGTGCTCCGCGAACGTCCACCGGGTCGCGTCCGTGGGGTACTCGTTCCACGCCAGAACGCGTTCGGGACGGACGGCGAAGAAGGGCGTTCCGTGTTCGATGCCGTACTTCCGCTCGTAGGCCGCGTCTACCCGTTCGATCCGTTCCTGGGTTGCGGTTCCTTCGTCGACGTGCTCCACTCGGCCTTCGAGAATGACCACCTCGTCGCCGCTCTCGGAATGGACGACGACGCGCGGATCCGCCGCGAGGTTTCGCACCCACCGCGTTCGCTCGCCGCCCCCACAGTAGAACGTTTCCTCGGTGTAGACGCCCCAGACGGGCCTGGCGTGCGGGCCACCGTCCGGGAGCGTCGTCGAGACCCAGAAGTTGCGGTTTTCGCGGAGACGATCGGCGACGAACGTCCACGACAACAACCCCTTCTCGTCGTCGGGGATCCCGTAACTCGATTCCGTGTGGGGTCGTTCGCGGGTCGCGTTCGCCGGTTCGGCTGATGGTATCATGGGCAACGGACGCGACGGCCGGAGATAGCCGTTGTGCCGGTGGCCGCGATCGTGGTGTAGCTGGGTCCGCTGCGGACAAGTCGCTCCGCGAAGCGTCAGCCTTAGGCCCGACTGCCGGCGAGATAGGGTATGAAGGTGCCGTGCGTCCGTGTCGCGCGCAAGGATGGCGAGCGGACGCGCGAGGCGCTTGCCGACCGGGGCGTGCTCGATCACGACCACGAGATCACCGTCGATGACGGCTGGCTCTACGCCCCGATCGTCGATCCGAATGCGGTGCCCGACGGGTACACGATCGAGGAGCGCGACGTACCCGCCCGTGAGACACAAACGATGCCCGCCGACCTGCTCGGCTTCGATCCGAGTTACGAGCGCCTCGGCGACATCGTGTTGCTCCGCGAAGATGACACGGAACGCGCACAGCGGATCGCCGACGCGGTGATGGACTCCTCGATCCCGGCGAAGACGGTGCTGAATCGCGCCTCGAAGATCGAGGGGGAGTTTCGAACCCGCGAGTGGGACGTGCTCGCTGGCGAGAGTACCCAAACCGTCCATCGCGAATACAACTACGCGTTCGCGCTCGACGTTGCCGAGGTGTACTTCTCGCCTCGACTCGCGACCGAACGCCACCGCGTAGTCCAGCAAGCGGCGACCGACGAGCGGATCGTCGACATGTTCGCTGGCGTCGGTCCCTTCGCGATCCCGTTCGCGGGGCGCGGCGCGCAGGTGATCGCGGTCGACCGCAACCCGGTGGCGATCGAGTACCTCCGGGAGAACGTCAGGCGGAACGACGTCGACGAGCGGATCGAGGCGATCGAGGGCGACGTCCGTGAGATCGCCGCCGGGATCGAGCACGAAGCCGATCGCATCGTGATGAACCTGCCTCACAGCGCCGACGCGTTTCTCGACACGGCGATCGAACTCGCCGGCGAGGAGTGTGTCCTCCACTACTACGACATCCAGCACGAGGACGATCCCTACGGGCCGGGCGAGCGCGCGATCCGGGCGGCGGCCGAGGGGTACGACATGACTGTCGAAACACAGCACACGGTCCGATCGTATGCACCTCACGAGTTGAACGTCTGTCTCGACGTGCGACTTCGGGCGTGAGACGGATCGTGGACGACCCTCCGAAATGGCTTGCCGCCAGCGATTCGCAACGATTATACCCGTCGTGATCGGTGTTCTATCTGCGCCGGTGTAGCTCAGACTGGCTAGAGCGAATCCTTCGTAAGGATTAGGCCGGGGGTTCAAATCCCCCCACCGGCTTGGGACAAATGGTTCAGAGCCGTGAATAGGGTTTTATCACGAGCCTGGCCGACGCCCCCACCATGCCCACCGATCCAGCCACCGAGATCGTGAATCTGCGGGAACGTATCGAAACCGGCGACGAAATTTCTGATTCGGACAGCGAAGTCCTGCTTCGATTCTCCGACGAACTCCGTCTCCGCGGGGCTGAGTATTCCGATCATCGACATGAGAAACTCCTCCGTCATTGCACGATCATGGCCGAGGAGGTCGGCGGGCTCGCCGACACGCTCGACGATCGTGAGACGACCAAACGCATCGTCCGCTGGATCAATCGCACCTACGACAACGAGGAGACCAATCGAGACTATCGCATCGCCATCCGTGTCTTCGGCAAGCGCGTCACTGAGAGCGACGAACCGCCCGACAGTATCGACTGGGTGAGTGGCCAGACCTCGCGCAACTACGACCCCGCGCCCGAACCGCGCGACATGCTCCACTGGGATGACCACATCCTCCCGATGATCGAGGGATCGCGCAACCCGCGGGATGCGGCCCTCATCGCCGTCGCGTGGGACTCCGGCGCGCGGAGTGGCGAGATCCGTGGCCTCACCGTCGGTGACATCACCGACCACGATAACGGCCTCCAGATCACCGTCGAGGGCAAGACCGGCAAGCGGACTGTCACGCTCATCCCGAGCGTCCCACACCTCCAGAAGTGGATTGACGACCATCCCGCGCCCGACGATCGCAACGCACCCCTCTGGTGCAAGCTCAGTAGTGCCGACGAGCTCTCCTTCCGAATGTTCAAGAAGGCGCTCGAAAGCGCCGCTGAGCGTGCCGGCGTCGACAGACCCGTGACCCTCACCAACTTCCGGAAGTCGTGTGCCGCGCACCTCGCTTCCCGTGGAATGAATCAGGCCCATATCGAGGAACACCACGGGTGGACGCGGGGGTCGCGTGTCGCCAGTCGCTACATTAGCGTCTTTAGCGACGACTCCGACCGCGAGCTGGCGCGCATCCGTGGCCTCGACGTCTCCGACGAGGAACCCGACCCGATCGGCCCTGTCGAGTGTCCGCGGTGCGATCGGGAGACGCCGCGCGAACAGCCGACGTGCGTCTGGTGCAACCAACCCCTCTCCCAAGAGGGGAAGCAGCAACTCGACATGGAAGAGCGGCGCGTCCGCCGACAATTCATGAAGCGTGCTGCCGACAACCCCGAGTTCCTTGACATCCTCGAAGACGAAGTCGGTATGGACGAGTTCTTTGAGGACAGACAAGAACTCCGGAGCGAGATCGAACGATTCGCCCGTGAGCGAGCCGAGGACTGAGTTCTTTTCTGTTGTATCGTATGCCGCGATACCGTTCGGTGGCGCGACACTCGGCGATTCGATACCATTATAGGATGCGCCACCGTAGGAACAGGTGCGCATCACTGTGGTCTCCTTTGTGGGATCATGGGCGTGCTTTCCAGCGAGAACGCGATCGGGTGGCACCCCGGTCGTGTTACTTTTCCACGACGGAACCGCGCTCTCGTTAGCTACATCTACAGTGGCCCATGCACTAAAAACTACCGATAGCGGGTTGTAGGACGGTGTTACAGAGGATTTAGCGACTGATCGATTCATCCAAGCGCCTCCATAATCTCGGATTTGACACGCTCTTGATCGGGCGCATCCAACCCTTTCCGAAGCATGATGCGCGCCATCGCGCGTGTGCGCGGAGTGGACCCGAGCCGGGCTACGCGCTTGAGCATCTCCTCGTTCTCCTCGGCGAACGTCTCGATGTCCTGTAGTTCGTCGCTCATGGCCACCCTCCCTGAAGCACCGCGTCGAGCGTTCCGAGGTCGAGAGCGTCGATCGCCTCGTCACCCCAAATCTCGCGGGCTTCGGCTTCAGTCATCAGTGACCACCAATTCCTCCACCATGTGAGGTGGGATGTATCGAAGCATACGCCCCTTCTCAGCCTGCACCCAGCCACTCGGGAGGACGAAGGCATCGTCGGCTACGAGGCTGTCTCGTTCATCATCCACGAATCGGACCTCGTGACGGCCCTCGTTAGGGGAGTTATCAGCCATTATCCCGACGCCCTCGTGCTGTTATTGCCGGCGGGTTGGATCGACACCGACTCGTTATCGTAGACCTGGAGTGTCGAGACCACCGTGCCGTTGGCGTTGCGCTTCTCGACGATCACCGACACGTCGCCGGATGCGTTGGTGTTGTTGCCACCAGCGGCCACCTCCCCCGCGCTCTTCTGGCCGTCGAGGAACGCCTCAACAGCCGGCGTATCGGACACCTCTCGGACGTTGGATGATTCTGCGTTCACGAACGCGACGTAGGAGACCCCGGTGCCGTCGTTCGGAATCACGCGAACCATCCAGTAGAGTTGTCCGTCAACCACCGTAGGCAACGGTTCGGCCGGCGTGAATCGGTCCCAGTCCGTCGTGCGAGCTGCCTGCCGGACGTAGTTCGCCGCCTTCCGTGGCCCGAACAGTGACTCGCCGTCAGGACTCTCGTAGACGACAGGGTTGCCGGTGCGACCGTCGACCTCCCACACTTCTTTGAGTCCCTGCGCGTTGCCGTAGGGTTCCGCCGCGACGACGTACTTCGTGCCGTTCTGCGTCGGCATCATGTACGGCTGGTCGTTGCCCTTGCCCGGCGTCGGCGCGACCTCGATCTCTTCGGAGTGAGCGCCCACGACCGGGAGCGTGTTCACGATCCCGTTGCGGAACTTCGTCGACTTGACCTTCTTTTTCGTGAGGTCGAACGGCACGAGTTTCTGACCCTTCAACACCGGGTGGTTCCGTGCCTCTTGCGGCGAGAGGTCAGTCACCTCACCGTCCGGCCCGACGAGTGCGACACCGCCCCATTCCGGGGTCGTGTACGGCGTCGGAATCGGCGCGAAACGAACGTTGAAGTTGGGCTTCGTGTACGGCACCGCGATGTACGACTCGCCGTTGTGCGGCACCATGAACGGATCTTCGTAGTTGGCGAGGTACTGTCCGTTCTTCAGCACTTCCCACTTGTAGTGGTTGTAGAACGCGGTGCCGATGCCTGCATCCATCTTGTCGTTGATGGTCCGGACATCCGCGTTCTGCTGGGTCATGTCGACGAGCACCGTCCCGCGCTGCTGGAGCGCGAAGTGGTTGCGCGTGCCGTCCGGGGCGAGCGCGTAACTCCAGTGCGGCGTGTCGTTGACGAACGTGATGTCACGCTTCGTGGTCTGGTACTGCGGGAGGTCGAGCGTGTTCGCGGCGTAGTTACTCGCGACGTTGCCGGGGACGATCCGCGGCTGTTGGGCGTCCACGTCGCTCAGGTTGTTCGTGGGTTCCGCCGACCCCATCATCCGGTCGGACAGGTCTTCCGAGGCGTAGAACCCCGCCGAGATCGACGCCACGATGAAGCCGATGATAATCACCGCTGCGAGCGCCTGGACTGCTGTCGACGGCCCGCTGTCGTCCATCGACATGAGCGCGTAGCCTCCGAGTGCCACGGTAGCAGCAGTAAGCACCCACAACGTCGGCGTCGTGTAGATCCCGAACACGATCCACTGGAGCCACGGGCGGAAGTACCAGGCGAGGCCGAGTGCCAGTAGCGATACGACTGCGCCGATTGCTGCGTATTTCTTGCTCATGAATTTCTCTCGCAAGCTCGCTATCGAAGAGTTTGCACTGTCGTTCTCAGACATAGGTATCAAGCCCCGCTTGTTCCGCCACGATGCCTTGACACAACGCTGAACAGGCGTCTACTTGACACACATACCGCGCAGTCATGATGTCCCCGTGATCCTCGATGAACTCGCGTTCCCACTCGTGACCCTGGGGATGCAACGGCGAGTCCTCGGGCAACTCCAGCCCCTCGGGAGTCTCAATCATTTGACCGAGACCCCCGGACACGCCCGCCGCGCTTCCTCGTGGGCGATCTGGTTTTCCTCTCGATCGACGGGCCACACTTCGGATCGATCGTACCCGTTCAACCGCCGTTGAATCCGTGAAACATGTCGCATGTATGGCTCGTGCGTCCACTCGTTTTGGATCGCCTCTGCGGCCTGATCCGAGTCGGTGTAAAGCACCACCCGCGAGGCTTCGTGGGGCGCGGCCGCGTCGAGTGCGTACAGCGCCGCGAGGTACTCGCCTTCGGCGTGTGAGAGGAGGCCGACCTCCGTGCCGTCGCGTTCGAGGAGTGCGCCCGCTTTGGGGTCGGTCCCGAGTACACACCACCCGACAGCGGCGTTGCCGTCTTTACACGAAACATCGCCGTAGACGCGCAGCGTGTGATACCGTCCCGGCCGCGTTCGCGTGCCGGATCGGTGCATGTTACTCGACATCTCCATCACCCCACCGCCCGCGCGTGCGGTCGAGAATCTCGTCTAAGTCCGAGATGTCATCCTCCACCCACCCGCGTTCCTGATCGCTCAACTCGTCGCCAGCCAGCTCGTCGCGGTGGCGTTCGATAGCGATCATGAGCGGGATCTCCGCCGACAGCGCGTCACTCATAGACATCACCACCGAGTTCTTCGCGCAGCCGGCGAGCACGCGGGACGTTCGGACTGGTGCGCCCCGTCTCCCAATGCGAGATCGTGGTTGTCGTGACGCCGACTTCGACAGCGAGTTCGGATTGATTAAGCCCCGCCGCGTTCCGTCGCTCGCGAATCCACTCACCGCTCGGGATGATGGGCAACAGCGGTTCGCCCAACTCGTCGTGCTTACAATCGCGGTTGATGTGGTCGCCGAGACTATCGCTGGAGCGCCCAAACGCGAGTGCTAACTCGTCGTAGGTCCACCCGTCTTCGCTCAGGAAACGGAGCGCCTGACACTCGTTGGGCGTGATTTCATCCTTCGCCGAGACGCCCTCAGCCATCGATCGCCACCTCCACGCCCGAGCCATCGGCCACAACCCCACCGTCGGCTTCGAGACGTTCGACCGCCCGTTCAAGCGCCTCGACGCGCCGTTCGAGGCGGGCGAGGTCTTGCTCGCGTTCGCGAGACTCACGCCGCAGCGCGTTGTTCTCGGCTTTCAACTCACAGTTCGGACAGTCCGAGTAGTGGTCGCGGCCGTGGTCGTGATCGAGACACCGCGCTGAATCACCCATCGTCCGCCACCTCCGCGCGTTCGAGGACGCCCTGCCAGTCTGTATCGAACTTACGCTCGACAGTCCGAGCGCGCCACTTGCCGTCCACGTCGTACTGCTGGCGGCTCTTCTCGCCACTAGTCTGGATGACTCGCCGAACGTCGTCGAGCGCCGCCTCGTTGGACTCCTCTCGTGCCCGCGCCCTGCGGGTTTCGTAGAGGTCTCGCGGGTCGGCGTCCGTCCACCGTCTTACCTCGCGTTTCACGTACTCTTCGCTGAGGTCATACACCGTGGCAACCTCCGACGGCGAATGGCGCTTGAGTAACACCGCCGCGGTGTTTGCCCGGCGCTGGCGCGCACGCTCTTTCTCCCTCTCGATGTCGATGCTGCGCGGGGTGAGGAAGTTGCCGTGAAATCCGTCCGGCGCAAGCCCGAATCGCGGCGCGATCTCCCGTGGGGTGTGGCAAAGCCGAACCAGGTCGTCAACGGCGTCAACGCGTGCTTCGACCAACGCCTCACGCGCGGCGGTGCGCCACTCACGACAGCAGTCATCCGTGTGCTCGTGCTCGCCCTGCACCCTGACAGTCCCTTTCGACCGCTCCTCTCGAACAACGAGCGCGCCGCACTCACAGCGGACGTAGACCGCGGCGAACCGACTCTTGTCGTGGTAGTTGGGGTTGACCCACTTCATCGCGCGATCGCTGGTTTGCGTGTAATAATCGGGAACTCGCCAACTCCCGAGAAGGTCCAAAATGCGCTTGTTGAGCGTCCGGGCGACCTGCCGCTCGAAATAATGCCCGAGCAAGAACGTTGCCTTGGTTTTCGGCATCCCATCGATAGCGTTCTTCAGCGTGAGCGCACTCTCAAACGGATCGTTGACGGCGTTCTCTCCCTGTATGAGAAACTCGTGACGGCCCACCTCGTCCGGCAGATCGGCCGTCTCGCTGTCGGTACTCTCGACACTCATGCGCCACCCTCCCGCGAGGTCGGCACGTCGTCATGGCACACCGAACAGGGATAGCATCGCCTCGCCTGGGCTTCGGCGCGCGTCGTCTCGGTCCACTCGCGGCCGGCCACGTTGGCTCGCTTCGCACACTGCGCGGCAGGACCATCGCCGTCGCCGTCCGCGTTGTGGTAGGCTTTGGGGCCGCCGCCGGGATTCATGACGAACACCGTCGCGTCGGGATCGCCACCGTCCTGCGAGCGCCGCCACTCGCGGTGGTCGCGCGTGCGCGGTCCGCCACGGTGGGTGTTCCCACCGGAGCATTCGTGCGCCCGTCCAGCGACGTAGAACGCACCACAGTCGGGGCACTCGTCGAACGCATCGGACTCGGCCGCCGTGACCCTGGATTCACTCATCGCGAATCACTCCGACTGGATACGCGGGGCGAGCATCGCCGTCGCCTCGCCCGCACCCTCGGCGAACTCACTGTCGATCATGACGGGGAACTCCTCGCCGAGTCGCATCACCAGCTCGTCGCCCGCCGCCCACGGCTTGTGCATGTCCTTCATGTAATCCAACGAATACAGCGAGTGCGCCGCGCCGACCTCCAGATCGATCAGGTCGTCACGGCCCAACGCCACATGCACGTCGTCGGTATCACCGTCGGCATCGACGTAGAACACCTCGTCGTCGGCGTCCACGCCGAGTGCGATATGATCCGAGACCATATCGGCGGCCGTGATACCACGCTTCAGGTCGCGCGCTTCGAGCGCGATCTCGGCGGGCAAATCGAGGTCGGGAATGTCGGGCTCGCTCCGAATCGAATCGGGATCGATCAGCGCCAGCGTATAGGAGACTGCGCCGACCTCGATCTCCAGTTTCCGCGTCTCTTCGTTGAGTTCGAGATGCACGAGGTCGCCCGCATCGGCCATGCCAACGATGTCCGCCAGCCGTTCGGTGTTGACACCGAGCACCTCGCCGTCGCCCGTGTAGGACTCGAACGCCTCCGCGTCCAACGATAGCGAGACCATTGCGACGTTCGCCGGCCCTACTGCCTTTGTTTGAAAGCCGTCTTTTACGCAGTGAATCTTGCCCTCGTTGACGACGGTATTCAGACGGTCGAGATACTGTCCGATACTTTCTGCCTGGGTGATGGCTTTGAAACTCATGCGGAACCCCCTCCGAGTTTACCGGCCTCCCGCAGTTCCTCCATTAACTCGCGCTGCTCGTCTGCATTCTCCAACCCGTGCTTTCGGCGGTGTTCTGACGGGTCTAGGACGGAGATGTTCCCAGGACGGTTATCGAACCGGCGTCCGTTCTTGTGGTGAACATCGTTGCCGGCGACTTCCTCGAACCCGAACTCAGCGACCGCTAGCAAACGATGGACGGGAACTCGGTGGTGCGTCCCGTCGACATACGTCTTCCAAACCGGGTAGCCGTTGGAGTTGATCTTGTACGGAGCATATCCGTAGCCACTCCGAGAGGGTCGCCTCTCTATTCCGGCCTTCTCCAACTGTGTGCAAACATAACCCCGCGAACACCCAAACTCTTGGCTTATTTTAATAGTACTCAGACCCTCCTCAACGTACAACTCGCGGAGTTCGTCTTCCCCATCCCAAGGCACCTCCTTTGCACGGCCACTAGATTTCCGTTCAAGATCGAACCTATCGAACGCCTTTTTAACATAGTATACGGTACTGCCGATCTCGCCAGCAATTCCTTTGTATGAGAGATCGTCTTCCCAGTACATCTCTCGGAGCTTGTCGGGGTCGTTGAGGATTTCTTCGGTGTTCATGAGTCGTTGGTCTCCGCAGTAGTTGGCTGGCGATCCTCCGGCCGCTCGCCGAACACCCAGAACTGGATGAGTGCGACCGCACCGATCGAACACAGCGTGAACCCGACGCCAGCGAGTACGGTCTCAATGGGCGTCATGGCACACGCCTCCACAGGTCGATGCCATCCCCGTCACGCCGCGTCACATACCGCCCCCACTCGTCGGCCGCGATCTCGACCGCGTGCTCGCCGAGGAGGTGGGCTTTGACCTCCTGCGCCGTGCCGGCGTCGTAGGCACAGAAATGGCAGTGGTAGTCGTCGCTGTCGCGTTTGGCGCTACTCGCCATCGTCACCACCCACCTTGACGCGGACCTCGCCATCGGCGAAGTCAGAACGCGTCCACTCCACGCCAAGCCCGTGCTCGCGCGCTTTCTCAAACACGTCCTCGGTGTCGATAATATCGGAGTCGTTGTACTCCTCGCAGGTGACGATATAGCCCTCGTCGTCGGCGTTGCCGAGCTTGACGCCGTTCAGATCGAGGACGGCCATGACGAACGATTCGCTCATAGTATCACCGTCAGAACCACGCCGAGTTCGTGGAGCGTCCACGCCGCCGTGGCGGCGGCGATCCCGACGAGCGCCCCCACCGCAACAGCAGCCAGGGCGGTGATAAGCGCCATTATCACACCCGCGAGCACCGCGGCCGCGAGGTCAATCGCCCAGTGGTCTTCACTCATGACTGAATCCCTCCGTAAAACGCGGCGAAACACGTCTCGCACCGCTCGGTTTCGAGCGCCAGTTCGCTATTAGCCACGATCACCTGGATACTGGCGGCCGGGTACTCGTCACAGTCCGGGTCGCAGGCCGGCGGGCGGACATACCCACCCTCTCCATCCACATCGACGGTGGTCGGCGCGACGGCGTGCCTGATGCGCCCCCGCTCGCCCTGCGTGAGTGCGACGATGCCACTCTTGCCGATGGGATCGCGGTGGGGGTCGATGACCACCTGCGATTCGGCGGCCATTATCTCGCCCTCCCGATGCGCTCGACGGCACTCTCGATCGGGCCGTCGGTGCTCTCCGTCTCACTCTCCTCGTCCTCGTCGGCCAGTCTAGCGAGCAACTCAGCGGCGTCAGCCAGCCGCTCGATCGCCGCCGCGTCGTTCCGGAGGTCGATGTCCGTCTGCGCTTTGCTGACAGTCTCGCGGGCGTGCAGGCGGTCTTTGGCGACCATCACCCACCACCCCCCCGCCCAATGTCGAAGTCAATCAGTCCGAACGATTGCCGGACCTCGTCGATGTCGTCGCCGAAGGCGTCGGCCAGTTTCTCACAGATTGCGTTGTACGCCTGCGCGTGGATCGTCCCGCGTTCGTCATCCCACGCGCCCGGAATGTCGATCACCGTGAACGCGATCGACCTATGCCCGAGGAACAACGCCCCCGACCACGGATCGAAACACACGCGCTCACAATCATAGGCGTCCAGACCGGGCCGCCCCGAGAGTTCGATACCGCGCTCCCACCCGTGTTCGGGACACACGGTGTCGGGTGCCGTCCGCCCGTTCCACCGCCGCGCAGCGTGCGGGTGGATATACGGCGACCAATACGGCCGGCGCGGGAGTTCGTCGGTTTCCGGTTCGGCCACGTCGCCGCTCGGCAACTGGACAGTTCCTGGTGACTGGCTCTCGGTGCTCATTCTGCCTCGCCCCCCGAGCCGGTCTTGATCCCCTCTGGCGGGACGGCCCACCCGGAGAGCCACTGGCCTTTGCCACCATCACTGACTGGCTGGCCGGGTTCGCCCGCGGTGGCGAGCGTGATGCGCTGGCCATTATGCCCGCCCGGACGCGCTTCGACAGTCTCGTCCAGTGGCCCGACGCGCTCGCGTTCGGTGCGCTCGGAGACGGGGCCGCGCTCGAATACGGACTGGAGCGAGCGACGGAGCGTCTTGTCGCTCATGATTTCACCACTTCACTGTCAAGTTGTGTAACCGAGGAGTACGCACCACTCGCAACAGCGATGTGGAAATGAGCACTCAGCAGTTTGTCAATGAGCTCGTCTTTTGATTTTTCACGGAGTTGTGACCTCTCCCCTTCGACGACCTCCTCAGCGTGCAGTAGGTGCTGTTCGTCGTTCATAGCCAGACCTCCCACACGGCACCGCACGAGCGACACTTGTTCCGGCCGTCGAGCGTCTCGGTTGGTGGGCTATCCCCGCAGGTCGGACACGTCGCAGGTCCAACGACCGTCGTAGACGTGTGGTCGGCGCTCATCGCGTCCGCACCCACCCTTCAGTCTCGCCCCACTTCCACCGTTTCTCGTCAGTCGTACCGGCGGTGAATTGGCGCTGCCACTTGTTGATGACAAGCGGCGAGTTGATGGCTCCATAGATCCGGCGCTCGGTTTCGACGTTGTTGAACGCGAGTTCCTCGATCTCGCGCATCGTAATCCCGAGCGGCTTGTTCCCTGAGCGTGTGTACGCGCGGTGAGACCACAGCGCCACGAGGTCAAGCGTCTGCGTCGGCCACCCCATCCCGCGCTTGTCGCTCTCTGTTGGTTTCTTGAAGTAAGCGCGTGGGAGTGGGCTGTGGTGGTCTCGTACCTGTTGGAAAAGCGCATCGCCAGGCGACTTCGATCGCATGACAGCGTAGAATGGCGTCTCGAACTCGCCAGGGTCGTTGAACCCGAGCGAGTCTTCAAGCACCGCGAGGAGTTGGTCGCGGAGCGCCTGGTTATCGACACGGAGGACGAGTTCGCGCACCGGGAGGTCGTATACGTCGTCGTACCGATCGAACCAATTCATCAGGTGGCCGTGGTATTTATCGTATGGCGTGCCACCGACGTTCGACCGATCGTATTTGAGTTCCACCGAGACACCTTCCGGCGTCTTCGCTTTCAGACAGTCCGAAAGGCCGCCCGTGAGTGGAATTTCATTCGTGTGGCTGACGATCTTCCGATCGGCCACGATGCGCTGTACGTCGGATGGATCGACGAAACGCATGATCTCCCGGTAGGACTGACTCAAGAAGCACCCACGCGAGCGTCGGTCTTGGTCCGAAAAGCGATCGGTAAGGGCGTCGTACACCAACTCGGGGATGTCTTCTTTGTGGATGACATCCTCTGACGGCTGCGCGGCTTGGGAACTCATAGGAACCCCTCCGCTTCGAGATACCGCACGATCTCTTGGCGTGCGACTTGGTTCTCGGTCGCGCCGCGTTGCTTTGCGGCGGTCGTGAGGGCTTCGGATTCGTCACCTGAAAAGGTAAGTTCGATCCGAGTGCGCTCCTCTGCTTTTGTTTCTTGTATCTCCTGTTTTTCACGAGTGACAGATTCGACCGCCCCGTGAGGGTCTTGACCTCTGTCGACCCGTTTTTTCGCCTCGTTTAGATCGTGTTGATTAAGCCCATCCTGAACGGCTTTGGTGGCGATTTCTTCCCCTTCACTGCCGCCACCAGTCATTTTCCGTATTTCCCTAACCGAATTATCGTCTAAATTGTCAACGGTCTTCTCCGTCTGCCCTTTGGTGGGCGAAGTTGATGTGCTGTTGTCGTGTTCTGGATGGAGGGCTGTTCCCTCCCACTCCTCGCGGCCCCGTTCGATCATTCGAGTCACCACCTTTCTCCCAACACCAAGCGCCTCGGCTGCCTGCCGCTGGTTGTAATTTTGCTTGTCCATCAAACGGAGAATTGCGGTGGCCCGGTCCTCTGGCAACACGTCTTCTCTAAACACATCGATATTCTCGGTGATCGACGCCTCTAGTGCTTCGGCGTCGTCCCACCCGACCACCACAACGGGGATGGTCTCGACACCGCCCGCGGCCTGCGCACCGAGCACACGCCGCTGGCCGACCACGGCCTCATAGGGCACTTCAGCGTCGTCCATCCCGTCGCGCTCGCGCACGAGCGGGGGCTGGATCACGCCCTGTTTCTCGATCGACTCTTGGATCGAGCTGGTAACGGGCGAGGACCGCCGCTCGTTCATGTCGCTCACCGCGACCTCGTAGGGATCGACCTCGCGGTACTGGTTCTCTGTCATTCGGAACCACCACCGAGGAGTTCGAGCGCGATCTGCTGCCACGCGAGTTCTTTGATCTGCCAGTCGTTGCCTTCGATGCTGACGTTCACGACCGAGACGTCTTCTGCCTCACCGCTCAGACCGTTCGCGTTCTCACGAAGGTGCGCGAGTGCTTCGTCGCGTGTGTCGTGAATCGATTCGCCGCTCGGCAATTGGACCATGAAGAACTCGGAATTGCTAACGTTCATGCTGACACCTCGCCGGCCGCGCCGCTGTGTTCGGGTTCGCTACGATCGGTAGCCTTTCGGCTTCGGAGTTCGTGGTTGAACATGGGACTGGGTTCAGCAGTCTCCGCGGGCTTTGACCCCTCTCGTGGCACGACCTGGCCGGCCACGGAGGGCGATACGCCCCGCGTGCGTGCGTTCATCGCTCTCCACCATCAGCGAAAAGCGTCTGCTGATCCGGGTCATCCGAAACGTAGCGATCGATCGCGTCCACTTCCCACCCATCGGAGAGATCGCGGCCCGCCTCCTCTTTCTGCTCGTGTGCGTGCACGTACAGTTCGATTGCGTCACGCGCCACCTGCGAAAATGACGTGTCGATGCCACCACACTCGTCAAGCCGATCTAGGAGGTCTTGCTCGATGGTCATCGACTTCCGTTTCATGGACCTGACTTATGCGGGTGTGACCTTAATACTTATGTTGTTAATCCGTTATGCGGTTATGAAGTAGGAAGTAAGAACTACTGCCGTCTCATCGTATGTCTGACGTAAGTATTATAATCATACGTCTAGTAGACCCACGTACAGCGATGACCGACAACACCGTTCGCGTGACGATCAGCATGGACGAAGATCTCGATAAGGAGATCGAGGACCAGCTCGACTATGGCGACAACAAAAGCGAGTTCATCCGCAACGCGCTACGGAAGGAACTCGATGGTGAGTGTGGTTCAGAGGGAAATCCGAAGGCGGCGACGGGGATGGCGGCTGACTAAGGCCGTGTCAAACCGCCGCCGTTCTGGTTACTCTCCAATTGACGCTCACAACAGTCGCTGACAAGCTCAGTCACCGACTTGTCGGTCTTTCGTAGCTCGTCACCCATCGCAATCAGTAGTTCCTCGCCGATCTCGACCTCGTTTTCAACAGTAGATTCGGTGTCTGTCTCGTGCATTGGATTTGAATTATTCCAGTGGATCGTTCCGCTAGGCCTCTTCGAGTACGTCGTGGTGGTTGACGGTCTCGCCAGTCCGCTTGTCGTGGAGTTCCCAAAACTCCGGATCGACCTCGGGATCGGAACTCCGCGAACACGTCGCACACCAGAGATGGTTGTTCGTCGGTTCCCAGCTCGTATGACCGCGCGGGCAGGTGTACCGCCACGGCTGGCGTCGTGGGGCGCTTGCCAGTGACATCCCATCACATCCCACGCACATCCGCCCATAAACTGTTGTTCTGATCCGGAGTGAAAGTAATACAGTTCTGGAAATCGACATCCGGCGACGGTGTTCGACTCGAACCGATCGGGGGTTAGATGAACGGGCACGGGGTAGTGGCCCGAAGCAAGCCACGGTGATTCTTCCATCATCCTCCGGGCCAAGTCAACAGTACGCATGATAAAAATTGTGGCCGAAACGGGGGAATTACCCGGCTTCCGGAAATCGACGGAACTGTCTACTCCAGTTCGTCGAGGCCGGCCGAAAGCACCTCCTCGTAGGCGGCGTCGAGATCGAGATCGTGAGCTTCGGCATAATCTTTGACACGCCCGTGCGTGGCATGGCTAATATCGATATACGGTCTCATCGTCCCAATGTCCCACGCGACGTTTATCTTACTTACTGACGTTTAGACAATTATGCCATTCCGTCGTCTCAGACGATCCGGCAATAGCGGCAATATCGGCGGAAGTCTTTCACGAAGAACTGCCTAAGTATGGTGAGGATGTCGAGCGATAATCCCACACTCGAAGGCAAGTCCCGCCACGAGGTCACGATCACGGAAGAACACCGCGAGCGAATGCTGGAGTTGTTCGACTCGCCGAAGATCACCGACGCGATCCGACAGTCGTCGCTGCGCGGGATGGAGTGCAAACAGCAGACTCGGGAATGCAACTGCGAGTGTGGGGGTGAAAGCGGTTAATCCTCTGGTTCAGAAACCAACTCGTAGAGTCCGTCGTCGTAGAGATTGCGTGTGTGGCCATGTTCCGTCAGCCGCTGTAACCGCTGGCTGATGTAGGTGCTGGTGATCTCTTTCCGACGGCCTTCATCAATCACGCGATCACGGGCGTACACTGGTGTCACACGTCCTTCTTTGAGATACCCGACGAGAATCGCGTCGATCTCACGGAGGTCGTTCTTCGAGAGCGCCATACCGACTCTTTCCTCGGCTTGCATTACACGCTTTTGCTACGAACCCGCCGCATAAAGTGTTTGTGTTGCAAGCGTGAGATGGTGGTTTGAGTCACAAGTTTTATTAGCACAGGGTCTAACGGTTAGGTATGAGCGGGATGCCGACGCGAGAAATCGGCCGGGCGGTAGGACGCCCGACCCCGCTCCCAGGTAATGGAAGCATGTCCACATTCGCACCCACCGCTGAAAACTCCAGCGACACGACGGCCGCACAGCCCACGACCATCCAGACGGAGCGCGCGACCCCTGTAGCACTCGACGGTGCGACGGCCATCTTCGTGCCGGCATACACCCGCACCGACGACGGCCACGCACTCGAACAGACCCGCGACGAACTCACCCACCTCGTCGGGGTCTACTCGGAACCCGATGTCCGCAAGCAGCTCGGCGAGGAGTACGAACCCTACGAGATTGAGCGAGCGATCGAGCGCGGCGAGCGCATGACTCAGGAGCACCAGGAAAACGTCTTGGCGGCGATCCGAGTCGCAGAACAGAACGAAGAGCGCGATCTCGACCGCGGCGAGGGCGTCATGGCGGACGGTGGGGCGCTCACGGTCCACGACGGCGACACCGACACCACCGAAACCATCGAAGCGGACGGTGGCGAGGGCGACTCGGACAACGCCGAACGCCTCGCCCGCGGCGAGGCTCCACTCCCCGACGCCGTGAATGGCTGTCAGTATTGCGGCGCGGATCGAGACGCCATGCACTGCACGGAGGAGGACAGCCACGTCGCGCCCCACAGCCACCACGGGGCGCGGCACACTGTCATCTCGTGCGACGAGTGCGACGGCGCGCACATCACGGTCTCGCAGGTTCAGACGCGGGTCAACCGCCCATCGCGGCCGACGCACACGAAATCGATCTGGGTCATCCCCGACGAGTTCGTCCTGTGCGTGTGCATGGACGGCCACATCGTCGACCGCGTCGAGAAGGTCGGCCGCGGCGAAGAGTTCTACACCGCGTTGCTCGACGGCGAACTCAACTGTGAGTGTGGCGCAACCGTGACCCACGTCGAGGGGCGCTTTGAGCGCAACGCGGACGGAACGCCCGTCGAACCCCTGCCGGAGCCCGATCACTGATGACGGACCCTCTCAACGCCCGACAGGCCTTGGAGGGCATCGAACTCCCGCAGCCGACTCGCTGCCGTGACTGCCACGTCAAACAGTACGAGACGACTCCGATCTCGGTCGTCGCGGAACGACCCCACGACGCGGCGGAGTGGCATGTCGTGTGCGCGATGTGCGTTGCCTGCGCAGGCACCACAGTTCGACCCTCGCCAGCGGCCGATCGGATCCTCGCGGAGGGCGAGATCGCCATGACGGCTGACACTGGTGCGCAAGAACATTGGCCGGTGCTCATCCGCGTGGACGTCGTCGAGACGCACGAGCTGGCGGCGCGAGGGGTGGAGGTATGATGCCCACCTCGCTCCAGCGCACGCGCGATGAGTGCCCCGACTGCGGCGGCAGTACGAACGTCTGTCGCCTGCGCGACCTCGTGACGCCCGAGACGAAAACCGTCACGTACTGCGAGGATGGGTGCACCTGGACGGAGGCCGCGTGATGGACGACATCATCGAAGGGAACGGCAACCGTGACATGACGGTGGCCGACGCGGTGCTCGATCCCGACGGCCGGCTGTTGATCGATACGGACGCCCGCCGAGACGGGAACCACGACCTGCGGGAGTGGTCGGAGTGAGCCAGCGCGTCACGTCACCGGACCCGTGTGACAACTGCGGTGAGAACGACAACATCACCGTGTCGCGGTACGTGCCGTGGCTCGAAGCCCACCGGATGGTCTGTGAGTCGTGCCTGTTCGGCAACTGCGACCTCTTCGGCCGGTCGCGATCGGGTGCGCACTGGAATGGAGCGGAGCACTGATGACTGCGAGACCATCGACTGGTGCGGCTCGGCGTGGGCGATCGTCGGCCGCGAAGATGGTCTCATCCGACTGCGGCGCACGCACGACAAGAACGCCCTCGCCCGGCAGGGCGACGAGGTGCTGGTCCTGCCGGGAATGGTTGGTCTCGACCCCGACTGACGACATGCCCCTCCAGGCACCAACAATTATCCCGGCACGACACGGAGTGAACCCATGACACAGACGACACCATTCGAGAGCGGAGACACGAACGAAGTGCCCGCGGCGGTGTTCCGCGCGATGGGCGCGATCGTCCAGCAGATGCCGGAGTGTGAGTTTGACCGCGTAGCGTTCGCGCAGATGGCCGGCGGCGCGGAGATCGAACTGGAGATCACGTCCACCGAGAACGCGACGTGGATCACGAACGCGCTGGAGGAACACCTCACGCGGTGCCACGAGCCCGACATGACGTACACGGGTGAGTCGATTGAGACCGAGGTGCGTGGCTACCTCTCGGCTGAGGATGCCACGGCACTCATCAACGACTGCTAGATCTGGAACTCGTCTCTAGCCCATGAACACGACAATCAAAACAGAAGACTTGACTAAGACGGATCGGCCAGCGCACTACAACTATCACACAGAAACCATCTGTACCCTATACTTGGGGTTCGAGTATCGGCCCGGAGAGGGGCTTGTGCTCCCCGAGTATCAAGAGGGTACGGACGAACTCCAAAAAGCGATTGAGGGTGACGACGAGCTGACTTTCCGATTCACCGAGAATCGGCATGGCGAGCCAGCACTCAGAGTCAGTCGTCTCAAAGAGGGGTGGCGCGACTGCCCGTTTGACGGCCTACCGACCCCGGAGCGGGTTCGTAAAGCAAGGGAGTATTGGGAAGAGGGCAAGTCTCTGGAAGAGATCGACTCCAAGCCCGAAGAGGTCACACCCACGATGACGTGCAAGTGCGGGAATGAGATCGAGTACCGTGGAGACGGCGAGGTCCGCTGCGGACAGTGTGGGAAGAGACTGGCCGTCGAAACGCCGCGATAACTCCGAACTACCTCTAGAACACCATGAACGAAGAACTACCAGACCCAGAGCAGTACCGGATGATCCGGATGACCGCGCACCAGTACCTCGATCGTGCGCGTCAAGAGACGGACGAGCCGCTCGGCATGAGCATCGAGTTGAGCGTCGAAGACGACGAACTGTGGGCGTACCGCATCCACGTGTACGAGCGGGACCAGCCCGATCATGAAGGCCGTCACTGGCACGCTGAGGGAACCGAGCACGAACTGGAAGATCCGAAGCTACCCTGACGACCTCGTACATCAGACTGCTCGCGGCGAAGGGCTTTTACTAGCGAGGGTCGTTGTGTGAAACGGATAGGACTGCGGTGGGCACTTCCCCACTGCGTTCTTACTACATTCCTTAGCCGCGGCCATGCACAGTCCCGCGCCCAAGGCCGTCAGTCGAAGTACGAAAGTACCTGTTCCTGCCGCCACTCCATATCCTCGATCACCATCTCCTCGCCCTCGTCCGTGAGGGTATAGACGTTCTCCCGCTTCGAGGCGTCCGGTCTGTTTTTGTTCACCATGCCGCGGTCGACAAGCTTGTCCAGATTGCGATAATAGGCGTCTCTGCGATTCTGATGCCGGCCCTCCAGATGATCGGCAATGTCCGCTCCGGACGGATCATCGAGGCCGGCGATGCCGAAGAGGATGCTAATCTGGAGTCGTGTGGGGTCGTCGTTTCGTGGCATTAGCCGTCCTCCAGCTCGCCGATCCGTTCCTCCACTTCGTCCAGCCGCTCCTTTAGCGACTCGGCAGTAGTGGGCGAGACCTCGGGGCGCTGCGTGAGTATCTGGCGGATGTACGCCGAGCGCGTCATGCCCTTCTCGTCGGCCTCGTCGTCCAAATCCTCGATCAACTCCTCGTCCAGCCGGATCGTGGTCTCTCTCATGCCCCGCTAGTCCACAGACCGGCTACAAAACGATACGGATACGGCGGGATGACTGACACTGACGCCTCGCGGATGTATCGGTTCCCGATACGTTTATTGAGATGGAGATGTAAGCGTACTGTGTATGGCAACCACCGAGGAGGCTGCCGAACTGGCGTTGAGCGACGAAACTGGTTTTCAGCGCGACCTGCTGACGGTCATCGCAAAACTCGGCGATCCCCACGGTCTCGGGATCAAAGAGGAGTTGGAGCAGCACTACGGCAAGGAGATCCACCACGGCCGGCTGTACCCGAACCTTGACGACCTGATCCAGCGCGGGCTGGTCGAGAAGGGCGTGGTCGACCGCCGGACGAACTCCTACGAGCTGACCGAGCGCGGCCGGCGCGAGATTGAACTCGACCTGCGGTTTCGGGAGGCGTTCATCGATGAGTAAGTCCGCCGACGCGCCGATCACGGAAGACCTCGATTGGCGGGAGGTCCACGAGCGCCCCTCGCCGTCGACGATGGCGATCGAGCCGATGCGCCGCGAGGCGAAAGAGGTCACGACGGCGGTCTTTGAGAACAACTTCAACGTGGATCTTGACGACGCTCTCAGTAGCCGATCTCGGAAGCTACAGCGCGAACTGGAGCGCCGCCTGGGGATCACCTACCCGGACTGTCCACAGTGCCAGACGGAGGGTGAGTGGGGACAGGAACCCGGCGAGCCGCTAATCTGCTACGTCTGTTGGGAGGGTCCGCCCGAGGACATCCGGCACGAGGTCCACCGGCAGTGGAAGCGGATTTTTGAGGTGCGTGACGATGAGTGACTCCGCTACAGAGCTAACCGAGAGCGTTCGCGACCAGAACGTCCGGCGACCGCATGAGAGGGTGAAATGCGAGTTGCCGCGCTGGGTGCTAACTGAGACGATCGCCTTTGCGGAAGTAGTGGAGCGCGACCGGGAGAACCCCAACTCGCTTCGAGAAAGCGCCGGGGCGGTCCAGAAGGTGCTCGACCGACGTCTCACACGCTATGACGCGGACTGCACCTGTGGCCCCGACGAGGCGTGCGACAGTTGCCCGCCGGACAAATTCGGCCAGGAGTCCGCCGATGCCTGAGTCACGCGACGGTTCTCTGAACGAGAGCCGGCACGAGGAAATCGAGATCGTCAACCAGCGGTGGAAGTGGCAGGTGGTAGCCTCTGCTCTCCGCGCGCTTCTCGAAGACGAGGAGGCAGATCGGCTGCTTCAAGCGGACGCGGAGCCGGTACTCCGCACAATAGAGAACGGGCTCGAACTGGATGAGGACGAGCGCACAACGGAGACATTCGATGACTGAGCAATCGCAAAACGAGAGCCACCACTACCCGGACGGCGTACTGAAATCGTACTGTGGCGACTGTGGAGAGCGGTTCTACGCTCGCCGCCATCCGAGCTACTGTCCGTACTGCGGGCATGACAAAGTGTTCAACGAGGGGCACGGCGAGGTGGGCCATGCCTGAAACAGAGGCAGATGAGAGCCGTCACTGTCTCGATCTCTTCGCCGGACTCGGTGGTTTCTCGGCGGCGTTCGAGGACTCGCCCGACTGGCGCGTGACGACGGTCGACCTCAACGACGAGTTCGATCCGGACATCTGCGCGGACGTGATGGAGCTCCAGGCCGACGACCTCCCCGACCCCGACCTGGTGCTCGCGTCCCCGCCATGCACGGACTTCTCGGTTGCGTGCATCACGCAGAAGTGGGATCATAGCGAGCGACGGCGGCCGAAGCACCTACCGGAGTGGGAGAGTATCGCTGAATCCGTTGCGATCGTCTACCGGACGATGTGGCTGGTGCAGGAACTCTCCCCGGACTGGTGGTTCATGGAAAACCCGCAGGGGATGCTCGGGAAGTTGATCGGCCCTTCGGTCGGAACGGTCCACTACTGTCAGTACGGCAGCGAGTTCAAGAAACCGACCCAGTTGTGGGGTCGACACCCGCCGATGGAGTATCGGAAGTGCGGCGGCGCTCCTAACTGCCACGTCTCGAACGCACGGGAGGTCAACACGTTCCGGGACGAGAGTCGCACGCGCGCCGTGGGCGTCGACAACAGCGCCGAGCGAGCCAAGGTCCCGCGGGAGCTCTCCGAGAACATCCTCGACGCGGTGGAGTCGGCATACCAGAACCCCCCGCCGAAGCAGTCGCTACTCACGGAGGCAGCATGAGCGATACAGAGCCAACAGGGGGCCGTCGATGAGCTTCGAGGAGTTCGGCAAGACGATGGACAGTCTCATGGACAACATGCTGTCGTCGTTCACACGCGCGACGGCCCGCCTCAGCCGCACGATGCAGATGCTCACAAGCCCCGGTCCGTCGGCTGAGGGTCGTCGTCTCACGGAGGACCTGTGCCGCGAGGACTACGACCTCGTGGAGCGCAACAGCGTGCGCGTCGACCGCGTTGATTCCGAGCAGCACGCCGGCGACGCGGCGGCCGTGGCCTACCACGACGGCACGGACTGGTCGGACGTGACGCGGTACGACCTGAGCGAGATCGAGGACTACCTGGAGCTGGTGAACGATGAGTGACGGTGCGAACTCCGTCGAAGAGAGGCTGCACGACGGGTATCCGGTGCGAGAGCGGTGGGAAGGTGATTACGACGCCCTCGGATACCAGATCGTCGGGGACCTCTCGGGGCACGAGACCGACCCGATCACGATCCACTACGACGATGCCTACGAGCCCGTCCTCGGGACCTTCGAGGGGATCTCCAAACACAACAGTTGGCTGAGTTTAGCCAACGACGGCGACTGGGTCACGCTCAGGCCGGACGGCCACCTCAGCAGAGGAGAGCCCGACAACGAGGGATCGATGACCGTGCTCGGGGTTGCCGAAAAAGTGGTGGCGTGGGAGCATCCCGATGAGTGACGATCTCGTGAAGGAGGTGTATCTGCTGTTCCTATGGGATGGGAACAGCCAGGGGACCCACGACGTCATCGGTGCGTTCACGAACGAAGATGCAGCCAAGCAGGCAGCCGAAGACGTCGACACGTTCGGAAGCGTTCACGTCGATTCGGTCCCGTTGAATCAGGTGATCGACCTGTGACAGAGGGGACGGGGACCTACCGATGACCGAAGAGTACGCCCTCAACCAAGGCAACGACCTCGCGGACGACGACCCGGAGAACCAGTCGAGCAGACACACTCTCCGGGGCTGTCTCAAGCTTCATGACTACGAGACGACAGTGGAGTATCTGAGCACTCAGAAGGTGCAAATCAAGCTTGAGTGTCCCAAATGCCCGGACCGGCGGTTGCACTATGGGAACTGGAGGTTCGATGACGATGACGAGTGACCCTGCTACACAGCGAAGAGAGCTAGAACAGTTGGCCGCGGAAGTGGTCGACGAGAACCGCCACATGGCCAGCGGTGTGCTCACCGACGATTTGGAAGAGCGCCACGCCCACCTCGATGCCCTCGCAAACGAAGCGTTAGACATGACGGACGGATCGCCGCTGTTCCCGGTCCTCAAACGTGCGATCCGCGACGAGGTCCGCGATCGAGAGGGCGTATCGGCGTGCTGTGGCGCACTGATCCGGACGACGATGTACGGCCTGCGAGTGTGCTCGCGGTGCCGGCGGGAGGTAGACGATGCCGACTGACAACCCTTCGGCAGAGAGCCCTCAAATCCTCCGAGAGCACTGCGTGTTCGGAGAGAATCGGGCCTATCTGCTCATGGCGATCGCCCGCCGCAAGGAGAACAAGCACCTCTCCAGCTCCGGCGAGATCGTGTTTCGAGAGGTCGTCAAGGATGGGCGAGACATCCGGCGGAAGTACGACAAACTCCGCGCCCTCGCGCGTGGCTACCGTACCGATAGCGGCGAGGGGGCTAACTTCCGCCTCTACGTGACGGTGAACGCTCGGGATATGCGCTCAGGGTACTGGAACTTCCGCGAGCGCATGAACGGCTGGTCTCGGGACATGGTGGCCGGCGACGACGCCGTGGCCCGGAAGCTAAAGCGTGTAGGAGGTCACTGGATGTCGGATCTCCAGAAGTCGGAGAACGCCGATGATCCATGCCTGTTCCTGTTCGACGTCGACGACACGAGACGCTTCGCGCTGAACTCGATCACCAGCGGGCTAACCGACCACACGGAGCTGCGGCGGGTCCAAGAGACGCCCAACGGCTACCACCTGATAACGGAACCGTTCAACCACACCGAGTTCGAGAGTGGCATTGAGCACGAACTGAAGACGGACGGGATGCTATTCGTGGAGTACCTCAACGATGACTGACAACGCACAATCTCAAGAGAAGAGTCCTCGATGCGCGAGTTGTCGCGGTGATGTCGACATGAGAGCACACACGAAAATCGAGGTCGTTGGGAACGACGGAACGAAGACCGCCCGGTTCTGTCTCGACTGTCAGAACCAGGGGATATTAGTAAAAACAGCGAGCGACGTACCGGCAGCAAAAGAAGATTACTCAGGCAACCCTGGGTCCGTTGTGAGAGTGGAAAACGATGGCTGAGGACTCCCCGGGAGCTATGATGCAGTGGCGAATCTTCAACCCGCTCACCGTCGAGCTGACGCGAGAGCAAATTGAGCAGGTCGGTGTGATCGTGAAGAGCCGGAAGCCCCGACACCGCCTCGATGGGAGGCTCTACGACGATGCCTGACGGTAGCTCTCCCGAAGGGACTTTGCGAATCAATGACGAGACATGGGCGCTAATCCGCGAATCACAAACCGTCGAGAATATCGGGCTAACCCAATGGTCGCCACCTGATTACAGCCACTATCGCCACCATTTGCCCGACGATTTGACGGATTCGGAGCGTGAACTATGGGAAAACGCCGAAGGCGTGGCGAAAAAGTATGCCGCGAAGCAGATACAAGCATGGCGGAAGGTTGAACGAACGGGCGAGTACGAACCCTTCGTTCCCCCCTGTTAGATAGGACGGGCTAATATACCAATGAGTAAACAAAACGACGACTCCCCCGAAGAAATTGCTCACCGGATCAAAAAAGAGTTAGAAAAAGATGAACCGTTGTCTCACGACGAACTATCCGATAGACTGGACGTGAAGTGGTATGAAGTAACTAAAGGGATGCAACACCTTAGAACACCACTCCGTTCAAAAAAGGTTGCTATTCGGTTGGATAGGCGATACGAACTTTGCTAAATCCGACGGACTACTAGATCAATGATAAAAGATTGTCCCGAGTGTGGAGGCCCGATGGAACCAGGATCGGACTTCGGCGATTACTGCATGGACTGTAAAATATGCTGGATGGGCGACGGCGCTGGCGAATGGGAGTTCCGATGACAGACGACGATGGAATCCGAACGTTCGGCGGTGGGATGCACGAATCCGATGCCAACTACCGCGAGTGCCCGATCTGTGGCGGACCGGCACGGCGGCTCACGGGTGATGGTGTCTACACCACTGGCGAGCACATCTGGGACGAACACCAGGACGTCATCGAAGGGATCGCCGAAGCACGGTATCGCTTCCGAAAGGCTGCGAAGATGCTCAACATGCTCGGGGCGGATGGCGACGCGAGCGTGCGTGCCGCATTACTGCAAGGTCACGACGCTCTCGGTGGCGACCGTGTGGAGATCGAGCCGATTCTCGACCAAGACGATGGGTAGCGAGAACTCCGCTGAGGGCTATGTCACACCTGATAGGGTTGCTGTTTTACGTCACCTATATCCTCGTGGGGGCGGGTGTGTTGCTACTAATTGCTGAGTTGCCACGATTGATCTGAGGAACGAGGCCGTCAGTGTTGCCACTGGTTGTTAGCGCGTTCTGGAGTACCATTCTCCGGCCCAAAAGGTGGGGGTTAGACCGGGGAAGACGGGTTTGCTAAGAAGGAGTCAGCGGATGTCGACGTAGTTGCTTTCGTCCACGTTCGGGAGGTCGATCTCAGTGTCCACGACCTTCGACCCAGGCCGATTTTTGATGAGCACGCCGTCGCGGGTGGGGGCGTCTCCGTGGATGCGGGAGTCCCGCACCGTCACCGACACGTCACCCGTCCGCCGTGCCCGGTCGTCGGGCGAGAAGGCGAGCACGCCACGGGCACGATAGTCCGTCCCGCGAAGTTCGATGTCGATGTCCTCGATCTCGACGGCCGCCGAACTCGACTGGACGCGGATCGCCGACCCCGAATCCGAACCGGGGAAAGTCTTGATCGAGCCACCCGTCACGCGAGCGCCGTTGGCAGCCTTGAACCAGATGCCGCGGTGGTTGTCGAAGCCTGGCTTGGACTCGTCGACGTAGAGGGTGGGGTTCTCGATGATCGAGGGGCCGCCGACGCGGAGCTGGTCTCTATCGCTATTGTAGCCGACGTGATCGTAGACTTTTACGTACCCGTCATGGTTTTTCTTCCACGGCTCGCCGTAGAGACCATTATTCGGAAACCCGCCGAACTCGCAGTGGTGTAGTTCAAGGACACCGTTGGACTTGGCGTTCAGAAACGCACCGATCGAGTCGTGGGTCGAATCGGTGGCAGTGTTCCGCGACGCTCCGCCGGGCTGGTTGACGTTTTCGAGGACGACCTTCTGCCCCCTGGGGATCTTACAGTAAATGCCACAGCCCCAGTCGGTCGTTGCGTCGCCCTCGCCACGGACGGTGACGTCGCGCATCCGGCCGCCGCGGTTGAACGAGAAGTTGACGCCCTTGCCATCCTCGCGGGCATCGATGCCGAAGCCACGCAGCTCGACGCCCTCGGCTTCGTCCTCGGTTTGGAGGAGGCGTCCCGCCCCGGCGAAGTGATCGCCGAGCGAGAGTTCCATGTCGTCCGACGAGCGGGCAAAGACCGCGTTCGGGTCGGACATCTTCCACCCGCCGCGCACCTCGTCGTCATCGACGATGCAAAAGGCCACCTCCTTGCGGTCGTTGGAGAGGTCGGCGATCTCACTCGCCGCGACCTCCACGATTTCAAAACCACTCCTCTCGAAGTGCTTCTCGTTCGGGTCGGTCTGGCGCGGCGACCCCGAGACGCCGCCAGCGCCGCCGCTGTCCGACGTGCGCTCACCACCCAGCGCCGAGTGGGGGCCACCGATCAAGCGGTCGTTGATGGGCATCGTCAGAACTCCATCGGCGGGCTGAATACCTCCACGTCTTGCCACCCTCGCTCGGAGCCCTTGAACCGCGCTTTGGCGGGTTGATCGGCCACGACGCTCACCTGCGTGAACGGCCAGATGCGGTAGGAGTCGGCGTTACCGCCCTTGACGTTGCCCGCCGCGAGCGTGTTCGACTGCGTGAGCACGTTGTCGTTCCACTCCGCGCCGCCGCCGCGGAGGATCATGCCCGGTTCGGCGACCGAGAGCATGTAGTGACAGCCCTGCGATTTGATTTCGAACTCAGCGGCGTTGAGAAACGGCGGCACCACCCGCTCGGCACCGCCGCCCATATTGAGGCGACAGTCGAGTTGCCAGGGCTGGTCGGCCGCGAAGTCCAGCGGGACGCCATCGAAGACGATTGTGTCCTTGCCAGAGCTGACCTGTCCTTCGATCTCCGTGCCGTCGACCTCGTCGTGGTCGTTGAGTTGCGATGCCTCGGCGTCGATCTTGCCAGTGGCGCGGAATCGGTAGCTGTTCCACTCGTCGGTTCGGGTGCTAATGGTGATTTTGGGCATGATTGGATTCGTGTTTGGCCGTTGGTGCTGGCCGCCGTTCGGTAGTATTTAGTGCAACACGCACCTGTTAGGAAACATGCAACGGCGGTCGGTTCTCGCGTCGATGGGGCTTGCGGCGGGATCGCTTCTCGGCGGCACCACGATGGCGCAGTCGAGCGGTAGTGCAGACGCAACCGCAACCCCCGATCGCGTCATCACGACGCTCGATGAGTTACAGTCGACATTCCGGCCCGATGGCACCCTCAAACCGGGAGATCGCGTCCGCATCACCGACGAGAACGCCCCGTATCGTACGACGCAGTGGCTCGATATCGACCAGTCGGGCGTCACCGTCGTCTGTGATGGTGCCTTCCCACTCGTCAAGCCCGCCGGCGGGGCGAACGTTGGCGGCCTCCGCGTCGGCAAGCACCGCCGCGTCGAGGACGTGACGATCGATGGCTACTCCCACCACGGCAACCCCTCGGAACAGTCCATGTCAGAGGGTGGGTTCGGCATCGGTTCGTTCGCCGTCGATAGCATCACGATCCGGAACTGTGACATCCGACGGACGACGCCGTATCACAAACACAACGCCCGCAACTCGGGCGTCATCATCGGCCGCGATACCGACGCCTACGACGTTCTCAACAACGACTTCGACCACATCGGCGATCGAGCCATCAACGCTTGGGGGGAGTACGGGTACGTCGCGCACAACTTCTCAGAGAACGGCTTCGATCGGATGATCTCGGTCGAACCCGGCGAGGACATCGCCATCGTCAACAACCGTTGTGCCGGCAACGGCCGCGGGTCTGTGATCGGCGTTGGCCGGAAGATCTCCGCGCCCAAGCGCATTCTCATCGCCGGTAACATCGCCACCGGAACCCACCGCCGGTTCATCTACTGTAATTCGACGGCTGAGTGGACGAATACGATGGTGAGGGGGAACATCGGCGACGGGTCGGATTCGACGCACCCTGGCATCGAAGTGCGAGCGCCCCACTCGACGGTGGCGGGCAACCACCTCGCCGGGTATGGCGGGGCTGGCGTGCTCGTGAACGCCCCGCGGACGTGGGTGCGCGGGAATCGCGTCTGGGACTGTGGCGGACCGGGCGTCCAGTTCGACCCAATAGAGTCGCCGATGAGATACAAAGCGGCGGGCCTCAACGGGGCCTTCAAGTCTGTCGCGCAGAACAACCACCTCTGGCGGAACTGCCGTCAGCGCGGTGCTGCGGAACTCCAGACGGCGGCGAAGCGCACTCGGCTGCTGAACAACAACGTCATCGGCACTCGCAATGGGATCGCAGGCATTGTCGCCATTGGCCGCGGGCGATTCTCGACGGCGGCGTGGAACGTGACACCGCATGGTGCCGACGTGTTCGCTGACGGTGGGCCGACGCGAACGCAAGCCAACCTCTGAGAGCTAACTCAGATATTCCGCGCGAGAAGCTTTATCTCGCCGCCGTTGACTTCACCGCCTGACAGGAGTGTGACTATGTTGATGTCATCATATGCCTCTTCGAGATGGCCACGCACGCCCTCCTCGCGGCCGGAACCAACGAGATTGCCCTGATGCGACATCGTGATCCAGTCGGCATCGCCGCCGGTCGAGGCACTCAGGTTGACGCGGCCGGCAACATGGTGAGAGTTCTCCGCGTAGGCGAGATGCCACGTCGTCTCGGAAAACTCTCGGAGGCCCGATGTCTGCCGAGTGAGATTATAGTAGTTCTGCGTGCTGTTTAGATTTGCCCGCAGGGAGATGACTTGTGTGTTTGAGGTCGTCTCGACACGGTAGAGCAAGCGATACTCGTTCGCGCCGACGCCACCAGTCACACGCTGGTCGGCTGGCGCTCCTGACGCTAGTGACGCCTCATCAACCACACGCCACATGCCGGTATTCGCCTGCCATTGCGTCCCGCCAGAGCTGTTCGGTGTGAGAATGTCGCCCGCCGACGTGCCCGAGGAGTCCACGCCCTGAGCGGTTGTGGCCGCATCTGCCGATGCGACGGACAGAGTAGACTCGTCGGATTCATCGATGAACTGATTGTTAGCCTCCGAGCGCGGGTAGTACGCCGTATCGTGGTCGTGATCGAGCACCGCCGAGCGTCGCAGACCCGCCGCATACGTCGCGTTGTAGTCGTCGAACAGTATCGACGCATTGCCCGAGCCGACAGTACCACGCGAAGCCCACATATCGTTGTTGTCGGCAGTCTGGATGCGCACTTCAACGAAGGTCGCCTCGGCAGGCAGCGAAGCCGTATGCGTCAGCGACACCCACGTCGACCCCGAGAGACTCGTGGTGTTGCCGGCGGCGAAGTATTGCTCGGACGCTGTGGCCGAATACTGCGTCGTCGTGGCGAGCGAGAGCGGCTGAAGCGAACTGTCGTAACACCGCACGTCGATGAAGGCATCGTCCTCACCGGTGAACGTCTCACTATCACTGTGTGTCTGGCCGTCGTCGTATGCGGTGTAGTCGGCCGTCGGCCGGGCGTAGACAGACACCGAGAGATCGTGCCCGCCCGCACCCACCGCGTACTCCGTCGCAAGTGCCCACGTGCTGGATGAGATCGTACTACCGTCCGGGGCAGTCGTGTTGACGAAATCGCAGCCAAACGACTGCGTGGACGTGATTGTGTCGGGTGAGTCGGCGTAGAAGTAGCCACCCTGCGCGGCGGCCGACGCCGGCCCCGGCTCGAAGCGGAAGCCCTGCGGTGTGGCTGGGGCGTCCGAGCCAGGATCGCTGAGGGGGTGCACCTCGAAGTCCTCGCTGACGCGCTTGAGGTAGCGCGTGTCGAGGGTGCTGGTGTCGACATCGAGGTTGACACGCTTCGGGTCGCTGGCGTCCTCGGTGGCCGTAAGATACTCCTCGAAGGTGTAACTCTCGGTGTTTGCGACGGTGGTTGATTCGTCGATAATACTGTCGGGGAGATTTGAGGGGCCGCCGTGAGGACCACTCCATTGCCCGCCGATGTAGTCATAGATGCCGGCAGGGTCCGCGCCGCTGCCGTCGATCGCAACGGTGATGCCCTCTATACTTGGCGCGTCTGATAGCGCAGGATAGACTGGCGCGTAGAACTCTTCTTTCGGTCGAAGGACGATCGGCCGGCTTTCGTCAGGATCTTCAGATGGCATTGGATGGATGTGAATGAGAATCGCGTCGGTGGTTCGTGGCGCTATTCGACGGCGATCGCAGATTGATTCCAGAGAACGGCAGGACGGTTCGATTGTCAGATACGTCCCAACTATCGGTCAACGGATGATGTTGCCAACATCCTTGCTGTTCGTTCCGATTGTGCCTGTAAAATTCGTGAGAACGTTCCCGATGTAGGTCGTGTAGTCGCCAGCGCGTTTTATCCCCGCATTCGTCTGCCCTCGGATGTTGTTGAATCCAACAATGCAGTACTGGGACTCCCCGGCGAAGCCAACCCCATGCTTTCCGGTTCCGTTGATGATATTCGATGCGATAGCCAGATTCGACATTCCCAGATCAACCGTAATACCGTTTTTCCCGGCGTTTTTCACATGATTGCCTGTGACGGTCTGCCCCCCAGCAGCACATCCGAGACCATGCGCACTTGCCCCGACAACATAATTTCCAGTTATCGAAGTATCAGAAGCGGCCGACCGTATGCCATCGGACCCTGGATCTTTGACGGCATTGCCAGATATGACCACTCCTGTTGCCCCCGATTCGATCGATATTCCCCGGCCGCCACATCTACTGAGTTGATTGTTCGATACCGTGAGGTTCTGGATCTCACCACCTCCGGTATTGGTGGCGATAGCGTGGCCAGTGCCGTCGGTGCTAACATTCCCGTCGATGGTGATGTTGCGTCTGACAACCCCCGACGCGCCGGGGCGGATTCTAACGAGGGTCCGATGCGTGTCATACCCGACATTCTCAGCGATAGAAATGTTCTCTTGGGGCGAGTTTGAACCGCCGCCAGAGAGGCCTATGAATGACCCTTCGGAGTTATTATAACAAACATTACCCGTAACGATGGTGTTGGAACCACCGTAGCTATCGCCCGCCGCCCCCTCCTCCATATCGAGCGCGATTGACCTATCAAACCCGTTCGAGAGGTAGTTCCCGATGACTGAGACGTTCGTCGCCGCAGTCTGAATCCCACGGTCGCCCACGTCGTCGGTCCAGTTGTCGGCGATTGTGATACGGTCGCAATTGTGAGCGGCAGCAATGCCACTCCCGCCGTCGTTGTGGACGTGGTACGGGGAAGTTCGTGTTGCGAAGCACTGCTCAACCCGTGAGTCGGCGGCGTTGACGAGGAAAATCCCGTGAAGGTGGATTACGGTCTGGTCTTGGTTTGTGTCATTACCATGAACACCGACGCCACGGATTTCCACATCGCTCACGGCAGTCGAGTTTCCGACACGGATTCCGCCGACGTTGGCGTTATCCGCAACCTTGATGCACGGCTGTCCGTCTTCGGCAAACTGATTTTGTGCAATGACCGTCACGCCATCGACGTCGATGTCTAACCACTGTGAGGGACGATAGGGGGTTGCTGGCTGGGCGATATAGACAGTCTCGCCGTATGCGAGGTTGTTGAATGCCGATTCGAGTTCGGACGTGGAACGGACAATAGTATCTGCAATCCCGGCGAGTGTGTCGGGGTTGATCGTCTCGCCACTGTGATCATGCCCTTCCGACGAGTACGCCGTTGAGTGTGCGCCATTGTCGTGGGTCTTCGGGTCCTGAGCGTCGGCGAGATCGCCCGATAGTCCCGTGACTGAGAGTTCGTTTGCACCGCCACTCTGGAGCGACGTGGGATCGAGTTGGGTGTCCGTATCGGTGGCCGAGACTTCGATGCTCACAGATCCATCACCGTCGTCCGTGACTGAGACGGTAGCGGCGTTCGCTTCAGTAAAGTTGAGGTCAGTGGCGTTGGCAAGCACCTGAGCGCCGTCTTCGGAGACGTTTACACGGGAGTCCGTTCCAGACCCACTCCCACCAACCTGAGTTTCTGTGCCACCACTTTGTTTTTTGTAGAGGATACCGTCGTCTCGGACGTAAAAGACAGTCTCGCCAGTATCTATCTCACTGTCGGGGACTTCTGAGGAGCGGTGGCCGATAAATAGCTCCCCCGCATGAACCGACGGGCTGTCGATCGGCGCGTCGATCGTGCCGTCCTCGTCGCTGTCGTAGGTGGGGTTGGTGTGGTCGTTCGGATTTGAGCCCGCGGGCAACGGGTCGGTCCGATCACCGCGTTCGATAACGTCCACGGTGACGGGGACATCGTTGCCACTGCCAGGGTTCACGCCCCATGAGACAGTGATCTCGACATCCCATGCACTCGCCGAGTCGTCCCAGATCTGCTCGAACTCCGTCGAGTAACCGTAGTCAGCCGCAAAACCTGGCTGTGAGGGGACGCGAACCTCGACATCAAGGTTTGCGTCGCTAACGGGCGTCACTTCCTGTAGCGTGATTTTCAGAGCGGGATCAGTGCCGCCAGTCAGCGTTTCGTCGCTTGAGGTAACGACCTCTCCGAGCGTCTGGAGGTACTCCGAATAGGTGAACGGGTCGAAATTCAGATTCGATTCGGCGACGGTATCGTTGGCGTCGTTGAGATACCGTGAGTCGTGATTGTGGCCAACCTCTGCGAGGTCGCGGCCGTGCAGCCCGTCCACCATATCCGCATCGCCCGTAATATTGACCGTCAGCTCGTCCTCGTCGTTGATCGTTGCAACGGTTTGGAGTGCGTCCCAGTAATCGTGACTCGCACCGACGCCCGCCGTCCGCGAGCCGTGATCCGCGTCGTCGTTGATGACGCCCGTAATCTCGCTGTCCGTCCGCACGTCGGCGAGATCGGCGAGTGCCTGATCGTGCGTGACGCCAGCCCCATCGATGATGCTATCGGTCGTGATACCCGCCGCCACCAACTCGCGCACCCGGAGGTCGGGCGACACGCGCCGGTCGCGGAAGATGTCGTTATCGTCGATCGCCGTCGTGTTCGCGCCAACCCACACCTCGTGGAGTGGGATGACATCGTTCCGGCTGGCGAGGTCGGGCGGTGCGGGCCGGTTGGCATCGCCACGGATCGCATCCGGCGGGTCCGGTGGCTCGGCCGTGCCTGCTTCGACGGTGAGCGCGCCCGTATCCTTCAGGCAGATGAGCACCTTCCGTGGCTCATCCGCGACGTACTCTTGCAGGTTGACGTTCTTCGCGTCGGCCGAGGCTTTCGACCCCGCGAAGAACCCATCCACCTGCGTGATCGTGACTTCATACCCGCCGGCCGCCTGCGCTTCGCCACCCGAGATAACGCCGTAGCCCGCAAGCCGGAGATCGATGAGATTCGGGTCGAGTGCGTTCGCGGCAGTCTGGTCGAGATAGTCGTCGCCCATCGATTATCGGCCCCCGCGGCCCTGCTGACCGCCGTATTTCGCCTGCTGGTGGGCGATAAACAACTCACGCTCGGCTGGCTGTTCGAGAGCTTGCGAGAAGAGCCGCTCGACGGAGACGCCCGCATCGCGGAGGGCGGCGACGTGCGCCGCAGCAGGGTTATCGAACGTGAGTGTCACGGTAACGCGGTGGTCGTCGCGCTCTTGTCCGTCAGCGCCGCCGCTCTCGGCGTCGGGCTGGTCACTGTCCGCCGCGGCGTCTTCATCCGGGGTATGAATCTCGCCGTCGCTGTGCGCCTGTCTGCGCCCGCTCTCGGCGCGCGTGGTGTCATCACTGTCGGCAGCGGTGCTATCGCTCTCTGGGTCGGTAGCAGTCTCAGGAGGCATAAATTCAGTCAGGAGAAGTTGGCGAGCGTCGATTCTTGATCGCCGTCGAACGCGAAGAACCGGCCCGTTTGCATATTTATCGTGAACCCGATCGTCTGTGCTTTGTTCTGGATCGAGACCCGGCCCTCTTGGTTCACGATCTCGATCTCGTTGCCGCGCGGCGTCCCGCTCGACGAATCGTTCATGACGAGATTCGGCCGCGGTCCTTCAAGGTGGACGTTGTGCCCGTCCGTGCCGAAGCCCGGAACGTCGGACTGGATCGGGCCTTCCGGAGCGTCAACGCCAGCGGTGATCGTATAGGCTCCCGAGATATGGCCGACATGCCCGAGACCGTTGCGGTGCATGGTGACATCATCGCGGATATCGATCGTATCGCCCGCGGCCTGGAGCCCACCAACGCCCGTGAACGGATTGCCCTCCATATCGAGCGGGCCAGTCATGGAGTCGCCCTTCGCATTGACCATGTTCTGGTTGGTCCATGTCTGCGATGCGAGGCGGCCCTCCTCGCTGAATACGTGCCCTTCGTCGGCGTGAACGTTCCCACCGACCTCGACACTCAAGAGAGTCTGCGTCTCGGCGAGGTCGGTCCGGGCGATGGCGAGTGGGCGACCCATGTCGGCCCGCGAGCGCCACTCGTAGGTCTGGCCGTTATCCTCGTTGTTGTCGACGACGACGGTCTTCCTGCCGTTCGGCACGCTTCGGAGGTCAAGCAGTTTGTCGGCCGCCGCGTTCGGCGTGAGCTTGCTGATGTTATCGATGCCGTAGCCATTCCAATTGGCGTCGGCATCCATCCGGTCTCGTGTGTCAGTGCGAAGCAGATTCGGGCCAGGGATGCCACCCACCGCGTCGGCGTTGTCGGCCGCAGCGGCGTGGTCGGCCTCCGCAACGGCCCCCGAGACATTGCTGCCGGCCACCGACCCCGCCTCGCCCGACACACTCACATCGAGTGAGGTCTCGGCGTTGACGGCCGCGACTGCCTCGGCCGGCTGGAGATAGTCGTGTGGCGCGTCCGACCCGTGGCTGGCGTTCTGATTGACAGCCGTGTTGATCTCGTCGTCCGTTCGGATGTCCGCCGCGCCGGCGAGTTCGCCCGTGTGGACTCTTCCGGACGGGTCCTCGAACTGGTCCTGAACGGTGAGATTGCTAAACTCGCCCGAAGGGTACTGGTTGCGTGGTTCGGCGGTGCCGGCCTGTGGGTCGATCCGGGAAATCTCCACCGCGTCGTCAGCCGACGACCCGCCAGTCGTGACCTCGATCAATGGGTCGTCGTTGATCTCGTAATTCAGGTCGGCATAGACGTGGTTAGTCTCGGTCGTACTAGCGAGTGCGACCCCCGAGCGAGCGTCGTAATGGCTGGCGACGAGGGCGTTGTGGACGGTCTGGCTGTGAGAGGTTCCGTCATCGGCTTGCCACTCAGCTAGAGCTGTGTCAAGTATAGCGTAGACTTTTCCCTCAGTCAAATCGAAAGTACCGGCGCTAGCGTCAATGCTTGTCTCTGGGACTTTGAGGCCGAAGTCGACGTACTCGTCGATCGGCGCTGCCGCTGCCAGTACAGCAACATGTTCGGGGGCGTATAGGTCATCCCCTGATTGCAGGACGGTATAATCAACCATTGAGAACTTGTGTTTCTCGTGTCATTTTATATGATCAGTCTTGATAGTCTCTGTCCGCCGTGGATTACTTGAATTGGCCCCAAAATCGGCGCAACATCCTCGCCCGCCGTTCGCGGCGGGCCTTCCGCACAGTGGAAGTCCGGCCGGCCCGGAGGGGTTTCAGCCCCACTCCGCGAGCGTCACACTGGGCCGAGAATCGGCATCGTACTCGTGACACTCTCACCAGCACCCGGCTCCTTCACGCCGAACACATCCCGCGAGTAGAGTTGGCTCTCAGAGCCGATGATGAGTGCCGCCTCAGTAATCTGTGTTCCGGCAGGCACCTCGTCACCCCCCGTCACGCTGAGTTTTGCCTCATACCGGCCGGGTGTGTCGGGATCGTCGACCCAGTTCAGCGGCGCGTCACCCGTCGTGGCGCGAAAGACCTCGTTTTCGAGTTGGGTATCGGAGGCTGTCGGGGCCGTCGTGCCGGTCCCGATCGCCATCACATTGACATACCCGCCCACGAGGTGGTCCGATACTGCTTCTAAACCTGCGTCAGTTTCAACCATAGGAGAAGTCTGAAGGAGTGTTGATCGTCAGTCGTCAGAGAAGCCCGCGCCGTAGCCCGTCGTATCGGTCGTCACGACATCGACATCGCCCGTCCGGATGCCGAGGCGCGTCGGTGCCGTCTCGAACTCGAAACTCGTCGCCGACGCCTCGCCGGTTCGGATGCCGAGTCGTGCCGAGTCGAGTACGTACTCGATCGGGCCGGTGAGTTGTACTGTCGATGGATCGGCCAGTTCCGCGAGTTCATGCACCAACGATACTTCGTGATCGCCCCACTCGTGGACCGTCAGCGAGTATTCGTTACTCGTGAAGTTCTCGCGCACGTCCACCGTGTCGGGTTCGGCGACGAGGCCGCCCGAGACGGCGACTTTGATGTCTTGGCTCGTCCCGCGGCCTGAGTAGGCGTTGACGAGAGCTTTGAGGTACTGGCGATACGCACCGTCGCCGCGGCCGAACCGCTCGCCGAGAACGCCGAAGTCCCACGCCAACTCATCGAGATCCTGGCCATCCGCCCGCTCGATTTGCTGACTCGCGATGACGTATTCGAGGTCGTCATCGAACTGGTCGAACAGCGTCTGGTGAGCGCGTGCCCAGCCCTGAACATTCGACGGGAGTTCGGGCAACGGCCGCGGGAGGTGATCCGCATAGTCAGTGGTGAACACGGCCTACGATCCCCCACTCTCGACAGTGACGGTGATATTGCCGGGGTCGGCCACTTCACGCTGTGCGATAACTACGTCATCCGCAACGGTGTAATCGACGGTGAACGTCGTACCGTTGTCGGGATTCGACCCGCCGATGGACCAATCGATCGTGTCAATCGCGCCGTCGCCCGTCGTGTCGGTCGTGGTGTAGTCCGTCCCCGCCACGAATGTAGTCTGTGAGCCGCCGGCCGTCCCCGTCACGTCGCCGACGTTCGCTGCCGCACTATCGAGTTGGTACTGCGCCGTCCCGCTGGTGTAGGTGTGCGGTTCGTCAGATAGCGAGAGCGTGGCGTCAACGTCCGCAAGGTCCCCCGGGGCTGCATCCATCACCTCGTAGGTGATGCGGCCGTCAGCGACGTTCTCGCCGAGCGTGAGACTCGCCAGATACTCGGCCAGCGTGTTCTCAATCGCCGTCGTGTCGAGGTCGGTGCCATCGAGCGTCAGATCGACATCCACGACCCGCCGGGTGGCGCGGAGGAGGCGGTGATAGACCGTCGACGGGAATACGTCATCGCGGTCGAAGAACGTCTCGAACTCGCTATCGGTCACGTCGGGCGCATTCACGAGCACGCGGCCGTAGGGCGCGCCGTTCGTGCCACTGATGTCGGGGTCGGTCTCGGGATCGTAGGTGTCGATCTCGCTACCGGAGACCGAGAGCGTGGGCGTGCCGTCGTAATGCTGGATGATCTCTACGTCGCCGTCGTCGATCGAGGCGAACGCCGAGATGAACTGGCCTTCAATCCCGCCCGTCGTGCCGCCACCCGAGCGATTGACGAGTGCGTTGCGCGTCCGCTGGCGAAGCGACTCGTTGCCCTCCTCCCCCTCACCATCATACGTAGCGTTCGGGTTCGTGACGGTGAGAATGTCCGACGTATCCTGTTCCTGTTCGTCGGGGACGTATTCGATTATATTCGAGCCGACGTTGTACTCCGCCCCGACGGCCGCCTCGTTCTCCTCACGGTTCCACGCCGTGATGGGGAGCGTGACGGTGGTGCTCGCGCCCGTCGGCGACCCGTTATCGGTGATGCGATAGGCGAGATAGTCGCCTGCGGCATCCGGCGTTGTCCCGACGATAGTGCCTGCCTCGACGGTGGCGTCCGGGCTATCGACGGTGACGAGAATCTCGCCGATGGCCGGCGAGCCCGGATCGCGGACCACGCCGTTCTCGATCGCCTTCTGGTCGAGGTCGAAATCGACCATCAACGAGTTCAAGTATGGCAGGTCGATCCGGGCGATCTGCTCTTCGGTAAAGAGGGTGGAGAGTTTGTCCTCGGTGACGGGGCCGCCGGCGAATCTGAGCCACCCGGAGAGCTGTGCGGCCAGCATCCCGTGCTGGATGTCGCTCAGGTACTCGGCCTCACCATCGAGAAGGATGTACTCGGGCGAGTGCTGCGAGAAATTCGTGAGATCGGCTATCTCGCTGGACGTGAGACTAATCAGTCGTTTGCGGGTCGTGTCCGCAGTTTCGATTTGGAGCGGCATAGGTAGAGATGGGGGTTGAGAGCGTCGGAGCCGAGTGTTAGCCCGTCGGCTGCACTGGAATCACCACGTCGTGATACTCGTCGTCGGCCGCAAGGATCTGCATTTCCGCGCCGATCGTGTCGACACCGCTGCGATAGACTTCGGGCGGTTCAGGGACTCGATAGACTCGTGGGTCGCGGGTGACGACGTTGCTGTACTGGTTGGCGAGATCGGCAAACGTCTCCGGCGTGGGCTGGCCGATCACGGGGTCAGTCTCGCGGGAGATAGCAAACGCGAGGTCTTGGCCAAGCATCTCCACGCCCGAGGTGGTGGCGAGCGACCCCTGTTCGTTCACGACGAGATCCCATGCCACCTGCCCGTCGTCGGTTTCGCTGGGTGCCCCCGCGAGTTTTAGCCCCGCCCCGAATGCCTCGCGTGGCGTGGGCCGGTCGGCCTCCTCGCGGCCACGCTGCTCGGCGAGCTGGGCCGCGCGTGAATCTTCCGGTTCGGGGGATTCTTCGCCTTCGCCCCATCGAAACTCGCCATATCGCGTTTCGCCATAGACCATAGATTACGCCCGATTGATAGGACCGCTGTAGTCGGACCGCCCGCTCGGATAGTCAATAGAGACATCGGCAACGGCCATCTGCGGGCCGTTGTTGATGACGGCCGTCCCCGACGACGCACTGCCACTCAGCGCCGTGCTTTGGATCTGCTCACACCGGCCGTCGACGATAATGTCCGGTGCGCCGCCGACATTGCCCATGTGGACCTCGGTGTTCTTGATCGCGTGGAGAACGCCCGAACGCACGTCGATCCCGCCACCACACTTGGCGACGTTTGCGAGTTCGACCGTACAGCCGGTGATCGTGACACCGCTGCCTTTGCCCTTGTCTTCGACGGCGAAGCCCTGCACGCCGTGAGCGCCTGCATCGGCGTTCGTGAGTTCCGTGTTCTCGTAATCGAACGCCGCCGTGCAGTTCTCGAAGCGGCCGTGCGCGATCCGGCCGTTCGACACGCCGTTATTCCGGAACGTCGTACCCGTGGCGACGACGGAACCGCTCGTGTTGGTGGCGTACAGGCCATTATTGGGGAATGAATCGAACACCGAGTCGACGATATTGAGCGTACCCTCGTGGTCGTCAGCGAGGAACACGCCGATCGGACGGTCCCCCTCGTGATCGTTGGCCATCACGCCCGCGTGGACCGACCCGACGTTTTTGATGCGATTCGCGCCGCCCGAGCTGGTGGCGGGCATCGATATCATCGGCCCGGACTTCGCGCCGAGCGAGGCGGACGGGTCGGGATTCGCCCGTCGGCCTGAGCCGAGCGTCTGGAAGTATTCGAGAAAGCCACGATCGCTGGTGTTGACGTTCAGCCGACCCCACGCGCCCGAGGCGGTCTGGTCCATGTCGATCCCGCTCCACATGAAGCCAGAGCCACCGGAGACCGTCACCGCATAGTCGCGGTAGCCAGCCGGGATCGGAACGGAGGCGTCACCCGTGCCGCAAATGGCTACATCGGAAGCGTTGCCGATGTTGATCTGCCCATCCCACGAGAGTTCTCCCTCAACCACATAGAGCGTATTCGACGCGCCGCCGATATCGCCCGTTGAACTCGCGGTGACGGTGTTCTGAATATCGAAGCCAGCCTGCGAGGCGCGTTCCTCGGGCGTGGCATCGGGATTCGTCGATGGTAGCGTCTCGGTCGGTCCCGTGCCACCACCTACCGTCACCTGCTTGTCGGGGTCGAACGTGTCGACGTAGGCTTTCGTATCGTGGGCGTCGGTATCGTAGTTTTTGATATGCCCGCCGGCAACGTAGATCGTGCCATCGACGACGCCCGACGCGCCGACGATCCGGGCGCGATTGCTCGGTATCTGTGGCATCTCCTCGTCCCACGAGTCCGTCTCAACATCGTACCGGAAGACGTTCGGCTTGAAATCGTCGTTCGTGCCGATGCTCCCGACGTGGCCGTAGGCGATGTAGACCTTCCCGTTGATGACGGTATCCGAGAGCGCCTGCCGGAACGCCATCGGCGCGTCGGCCATGCTCTCGGGTTGACCTTCGTTTGGCCCCGAGAGCGGGTAGCGCGTTGTGGTGGGGACGATGTTACCCGACGAGACGTTGTGTCCGCCGAAGTGATAGAGGTAGTCCGTGCCGTCGACGTTCGCCATTGCGACTGACGACCACCGGACGGGCTGGGGGAGTGTCGCCCATTCGGACGATTCGACGCTGTTTGACGAAGGATCGAATCGCCAGATGCGATCGGTGTCGGTTTGAGCCTCCGCCCCCGTCGCCCCTCCTGCAATGTAGATCAGTCCATCCGGCCCGAGCGCCCCGCGGACGGCGTAGACTGGCTCAGGACACGTCGCGCCCAGGGTACTCCACCCGCTACCGGGCGTGAACGTGTAGATCGAGTCTTCGATATTCCCCGAGCCGAACACGTCCGTCTCAGCGCCGCCGAAAAGGTAGCACGTTCCGTTGGCAACGACGCCAGCCTGCCCCCACAACGCTTTCGGGAGGTCGGGGCCGCTCGACCACGAGTCATTCGCCGTATCGTAGGCATACGTGTCCGCCGTTGCGCGGTCGTAGTGACTGTCGAGATCGGTATCGTCGCGGATACCGCCGAACGAGTAGATTGTACCGTTGACGTTCATGTCTAAGGCGGGTCTCCTCGGCCACCGTCCGGCATGTCCGATCCCTCACCCCACGTCGGCTGTTCGACAGTGCGTGTGCCGTCGCTACTCCCGTCGCTCGTGGTGAGCGTGCCTTCGCTATCAGTGATCGTGATGAGACCGGCGGCGTCGATGTTGATGTCGCCGTTCGGTAGCATCTCGATCCGCGACCCGCCGAGATTCCACGAGAGTTCGCCGTCCGAATCCGGTGCGGCATCGTCTGCGTTATAAAAACTTCCCGAGATGTACGGCTGTGGAGGGGTGCCCGCAAACCAGCTAATGATGACGGGATCGTCTTCGACAAGCGGGCGTGTCCCACCGAGGACGCTCGGGTGGACTTCGACATTCGTGAGATCTGCGCCTTCGCTGTCATCATCACCCTTCGCGAAATCCACCTCGGCGACGGGGCCAGGGAGATCTGTCTGATAGTCGATCGAACGAATGACGGCCTGGCGATCGAGATGTTTGGAGCGGTTGACCGTTTGGTCTTGCGCGCCACGATCCGTGGGGTCTGTATCCGTCATAGTCAGGGAGTTGGCGTTCCGGGGCCGCGAACGTCTCCCTCGGCGTCTACCGCCCCATCGATGAGCGCGCCGACTTGGACTGTTGTGACGAAGCCCGAATCCGAACTGAGTTCGTGCGTCACTTCGCTCACGAGGTACTCCTGGCCGCCGAGACTGTCGGGCATAATCACCGTGTCGAGCGGCTGGATGCGCTCGTCGCCCACGAGTTTGATCTGACCCGTGCCGCTTTGGCGCTCGAACTCGTCGAGTAGCGAGTGGGCCGTCTGCTGGGCCGTCTCGACGTTCGTGATCGACTTGTCCTCGTGCTCGTACACCCGCGCGCCACTCCCCGTGTCGCCAGCCACCGCCCGCACAGGGTCTTTCGAGGCTGAATACACGCGAGAGGCACCCGTCGCCTCGCCGCCGCCGATCACCACCACCCCATCATAGGGTGCGGTCTGGAGGCCGGGATCGGTATCGGGCAGGATGTGCTCGATCTCGTGTTGCGTAACCGCGAAGTTCGATCCGTCGGTGAACACGGGGAGCCCACCCGGCGTGGACGGATCGACGTACCACGCCCCGCGGACGCGGTTGGCCATGTCGTCGAGCACGCCCGCACACGAGCGCCCCTCGTAAGCCGTGAACGTGCTCGCGTCCTCATCGACATCCACACGAGCGGGTGCAACGTCGGCGAACGCACAGACCGTCGTGATTACCGTGTCGAGAGGGGCGTCGTCGAACGATGCCGTGACGGTGCCTTGTTTGAGTTTGCGAACGGAGTCATATGAGTCGATGACCACCAGCCCTTCATCGTTCGGTGCCGATACATCAACACGGCCGGAGCCGATGGGCGTCCCGTTGATCCGAGCCATCACGATCTCGTCCTGCTCGGGATACCTGTCGGCGAGGATCTTCGTGACGAGGAGTGCCGATTGATTGTACCGCGAGGATTCGTATGAAATCTCCGTGACGGGGTACACTTCGCCGTCGTCGAACTCCGCCTCGCCCGTATCGGCCGCCGAGGCGGGCAGGACCGCAACGTCCGCAGTGATCTCTTGCTGGAGGGCAGTCCCGTCGAAGTCGACGTCCGCCGTCTCGGCGGGTTCGCTCTCGGTGCCAGTCCCGCCAGGGTTGATCGGCCGGAGCTGCTGTGGGACGTCCGGCATTACAGTGAAGAGGGCGTATCCGGCGTGGGGTTGATGTCGCTCGATCCACCGCCACCGCCGACGGGGCTGTCCGCACCAGTCGGACTCGTCTCTTTGAGTGTGAGTGAGAACTCCTTGAGGAAGACCGTCTCGGGATCGTCGTCACCGTCCACGTCGCGGGAGTAGCGTGTCCGTGTCGGGCTGATGTCGTAGTCCTCGACAGTCACGTCGAGCGTGCCACGATCCGGCAGGCGAGCCTTGATCTGTGGCACTTCATACAGCCGTTCGACAGTCGTCTCGTCGCCGGGAAAGCACGCACCGTCGACGGTATAGGTGCGTGATCCAGGCCCCATCCACTGCGTGACGTCCTCCGTGTCGATCGGTTCGTGCGTCGTGCTCTTACTCGAACCGGAGGAGCCCACATCAGGGCGATCGAGTTCAACGGGCAGTTCTACGCGCAGGTCGAGTGGGCTGGACCCAGGGGTCCAAAAGGCCGCAGACAAGTTTCTCGGAGGCATAGTATGTAGAGAGTGTCGGCCGTCAGTCGAACCGCAGAGATCGCGTTAGTCGTCAGCGAACGCGGCAAACGTCGATTGTTCGGGCGTGGGTGTGGGGTCTTCGGGCGGCGTCCAGCGTTCGCGTCCGCCGGGCAGCTCGTCGTCGGTCCAATCGCGGAGGAGTAGGTCTACTTCGGGGAGTGCCCGAACGTAGGCCTCGGCTTTGTGGTGGCACTCGTCGCAGACCGTGAAGAGCACATCGTCGTTGTTGCACCCACCATCGAGGAGTGCCGGGAGGTGATTGACTGTGAGCGCGCGGTCCTGTTCGGAGGTGTGCTTACCGCAGACTTGGCACTCGTGGTTATCGCGCTCGCGTATTCGGGGCGCGGTTTGAGTCTCCCACGTCTCGGCACGGATGAGCTTCTTCACCGCCTCCCGGGTGCAATATCCGCCACGCCATTGGTGGTGGTCTTGGCCGAACACGTTTTCCGATTGCCATCGATCCTTACACCCCCGTGAGCAAAACCTGGCCCTCCCCAACCGCGCTGGTTTTACTGGTTCGATCTTACCGCATTGCTCACATTCTATTTCGGCCTTGCCACCCTGCCAGCGTGGGTTGTCTTCCCCCTCTCCTATGTGGGCCGTATCAGACCGGGTTTCAATACCGTGGCTGAGTAATGCTTGCCGTACTGTTGAAAAAGAGAAGCCGAGGTCCTCAGCTATTGTATTTATTGAGTGTTTTTTACCGACGTATAACCGTTCCATCTCCTCGGGGTTGTCGAGAATCTCATACCCACCTGGGTTTTGCGGCTTCCGGTAGTCTTCGCCGCCGATATCATGCTCCCTGAGGCGGCTTCTGATTGTTTGCCGGCAACACCCTGCTTCGTTGGCGATCTCTTGTAGCGTCTTCTGGCGATTTATGAACAGTTCCCAGAGAAGGTGTCCGTTGTCGTACTCGGGAGCGGCCTTCTTTTCCTCTATCGTACTCTCACGCCATCCGTGGCCTCTGCGGTTGATGTCGTTCTTGTCCAACCCACCTTGGATGGCTGTGTAGGAAGCGTCCCAATGGGCCGCTATCTCATTTATCGACATTCTCTCTTCAATGTATGCCTCACGCAGGAGTTTCTCGCTATCCCACGGGGCGCAGACATCGCAGTCTGACTTGTTCCCGTGCATAGCGCGCGACCGGTTGGATGGGAACTCCCTGCCACAGTCAAGGCACTCGTATCCCTCACCGTCAGTGCTATTGTCATCGGCGTCGTACTCTGTCATGCTTGGACCCAACCAAGCACGGTCGGTGTCTGACCACCGGCCGTTTTCTCCGAACGGCGATACCGTGCTTCGTTGGAAAATAATAGACGGTGGTCCCTTATAGTAGTGCCGAGAGCATGGTGAAAGTGTTTGTCACACCGCTTCTTTTGGGTGGTCGAGTTGGGCGCGGATCGCGTCGGCGAGGATACGTGCGTCGCCTCTCTCGATCTGGTATTCTTCGTCTACGCCGCTCCCTTCAAGGACGAGCTTGCCGAGTGAGTATTTCGACTCGTATTCGACGCGGGAGAGGTTTGCCATCCGAATCTCGGACAGCTTCTCGTTGAATGGCGACTTGTTCAAGACGATGAATCGGCGATCGGTGACGGCGAACACCAGCGAGTTTAGTTTACTGACTAACCCTGTGTTGTGGAGTGCGAGGATGAACGACTCGTCGTTCCGTAGTAACCCTTCGAGACGGTTGCGGAGTTTTTGCGGGAGTTCGTCCACGCTGGCGACTTCTTCCATACTCTTATTTCGTGGGCTACTTGTTTAAATCCCTACGTCGATGGGTAGTTGCGCTTCCGATTGCGCTGGTTGCGGCGGTTGTCTTTGTCGAGTGCGCGCTCGACGACGGACTCGATCTCGCCTTCACTCATGTCGCTGCCACGAGCGTCGACAGTCACCTCGCGGTTATCCTGATAGACCGACGTAGAGCCGCCACCTGCACTCGCGGGCGGGGGCGACTGGCCGCCGCCTGCTGGGGGCGGGGACTGGCCGCCGGAGCCCGACCCGCCACCCTCGCCGCCGGAGCTACCACCGCCACCGCCGCCACCAGTCTGCGCCCACGAGAGATCGACACCGCCGCCAGAGCCGCCACTGCCGACTTCGCCGAGGTCGACCGGCTCTAAGGTGGTCTTGATATTGACACCGGGGATCTTGTTCGCGGTGTCGATCATCGAGTTCAGCACCCCGATAGCGTCGTTTATCATCCCCTCGAACCATTTGGCGACGTCGTCGATCAGCCCACCGATGAATTTGGTCGTTTTCTGCCACCCCTTGCCGAGCCACGACATCAGTCCGGCAAACTTCCCACCGACCCAGTCGACGATCCCGCCAAGGTTGTTGAACGCCCACATGAGACCTTTGACGGCTGCGATTCCCGGCATGAGGAGCGGCCCGAGTGGCCCCAATACATCGTAAATTCCAAAGAGGGTGTTGATGAAACCTTCTGTGAGGCCGATCGCGGTGTTCCATGTGCTCGCCAGAACTCCGCCGAACCAGTTGAAGGTGGCTCCGACAGCATTCACGATCGGTTGGATGAGGCCGAAGTGGTCGGCGAGTAGGTAGGCCGCTCCAGCGAGCGCACCCACGGCGACGATCGGCCAGCTAATCGCCCCGAGGACCGCCGACAGAGAGATCGCGCTTAGTGTGACGCCCGAGAGGGCCCCGCCGAGAAGGTACATCCCCCCGGCGGCGATCCCAGCGACGACGCCCGCGTTCTGGATCGGCTGCGGGAGCGAGTTGAACACACCCAGAACGCCCGTTGCCGTGTCGAACAGGAAGCCTAGCGCCGGGCCGATCACGTTCCAGATCGCTGCACCTGCCTCGGCAAGTCCAACGGCGAGGTCGAGTGTACTGAGCGCGAAGCTACTGATTACTGGTATCAGCGCGAGGCCTTCCTCGCGGACCCACTTGAGCCCGTCGGGAATCGCCCCGAGGAGCCAGATGCCGAGGTCGCCGAGTGGGCCGAGCATGGACTCGGTAGTCGCCTCCAACTCCGCGAAAAAGCGCGGCTCTTCCATTGCGAACGCCTCGCCGAGACGATCAGTCATGTCGAACAGCGGCCCCATCAGCCGCTCCGTCATCGTCACGAAGTCCTGAAATACTGTCAGTCCCGTGTCAAGGACGTTCTGGAAGAACGTGGCCGTCTCGGCAGTTTGGAGTGGGGCAAGCATCTCCCCGGCACGGTCTTTGACGTTGTCGAAGATTGCCTCAACTGCATCGCCTTTGTTCTCCAGCTCGGTCATCTCGCCGCCGACTTCGGCTGTCGTGCCGACCATCGACTCCGCCTCGGCCATGAGGCCAGCGCCGAATAGCCCGGCAAGACTCGCACCTGCACCACCGGCTGCGGCACCTACCGCGCCGAGCGGGCCGACGAGTGCGCCGAGCGTGGCGATGAGTGGGCCGGCGACTGCGGCCACCGACCCGAGGCTACCGTGTAGCCCGAACATCTCGGTTCCGAGGCCGCTCGCCGCGCTGTCAGTGGTCTTGAGAGCGCCAGACAGAGCAACACTCTCGGCGGCCGCCTCGGACATTTCATCGCCCGCTTCGTCGGCGGCGTTGCCAGCCCCCCGGAGGCCTGGGATCGCGCCCATCGCCGAGTTGCGGACGCTATCCAGTGCGCCCGACATGGCCTCGCCACCGGGCACCGCGCCCCAGAGACTATCACCCGTTTCGTCGGCACGCGAGGCCGCGAGTGCCGAGCTGGTGGCGGCGGAGATGGACGAACTCTCGAAGGCGTCGAGACCCTCGGCGGCGATGTGGCCCGCACCGCCCATTGCGGTGAGTTCATCGGTGCCGTCGACGTTCAGATTCAGCGATTGATCGCCGCCGAAGTCCAGTCCGGACGTGTCGGGCATCGACGCGCCGATGTCCATCACGCCGCCGTCGGGCATAGCCGGTGCATCGACATCATCGGGCACGTCCACGCCGGCCGACATAGTGCCGACGGACATCCCCGAGACGCCCGCGAGAGCGGCCGAGAGACCCGCTGCTTCGGCCGTGGTTTCGGTGAACTCGTCGCCGGCTTCGTCGGCCGCCTGTTCGCTCGCTTCGAGACTCGCCGCTGCCGTGGCGGCATTGTCACTAATGCCCGATAGCGAGCTGCCAGCGTCGTCGGCCTCGTCGGCGACATCGTCCAGCGAATCGGCGGCGCTCTCTGCGCTTTCATCTAAGTATTCAAAGTTCGTCGCAGCACCGAGTGCGGATTCGGCGATCGAATCTAAGGAATCCGTTACGTCCTCGGTTGCACTCAGGGCGGCAGAGAGCCTTTTGTCGGCTGGCATAGATGTATAGAAGTGTGTATGAAAACTGCGTCAGTGGCTACGTTGCGCGCGGCGCTGGGCCTTCTCCTGGGCCTCTTGCTTGCGTTCGGCTTTGTCGCGTTTCGACGCGAGGACAAATTCATACTGCGTGGCAGTCATGTCCCCGACGCCGTCGACGCCGCAGAACCCTTCCTCCAGATAGACTTCGTAGAGGTTACGCCCCAAATCCGTCGACGCGAAAGTTTTGGACTTCGCGCGACTCCTGGGAGACGGCCATTGCGAGGACGGCAGCCTTATTCACGGCCATCTGCCCCCACCGCTCGTCCATGTCCTGCTGGAGTTGGTGCGGCGAGATCTTCGGATGGTGGAACGATCGCTTGATCGTCGTTTCGAGAGCATCCGTCTCGTCCTCGGTCGGATTGGTGTCGCGGGCGATCTCGGGTTCTTCGTCGTTGGCCATCTGCTGGATCGCGCGGAGGAGTCCGGGCGGGAACCGCCGCTTGAGCGAACTCATCTTCCGGCGCTCAATCGGCCGGATCTCGAACTCGATCTCGTCGTGGCCCTCAATCGGGAAGTACGCGGTGGGATTGTCCGGCGAGCTATCGGTCCCGCGGACGGTCTCGTCCCACATTCGCTCTTGCTCTTCGGGCGAGAGGTCGCCATCGACGGGTTCGGGCTCTTCGGTGAGTGCGGAGCCACCGCTGGTATCAAAGTCGTCAGACTGGGATTGGGCACCGGCATTCGCGCCGTCGATGTCGGTGTCGCCGTCGCTGTTCGGGCCGCGATCCGGTGCCGCGCCAGTGGAGTTAGATTCAGACATTGGAGTAGTAGGGATACGTCAGGAGAGGAGGTGGTTCGGCTGCGCTATGGCAGCCGGGCGATGTCAGCTTCCCACTCGACAGAGCCTTCCGCGAACGAACTCATGTCCCACGACGGAGCCACGCTCGCGGGGTAGACCTCGCGAAAGACATACGAGCCGTTGGGGTTGTTGAACTGGATCTCGGCGTCCTCTTCGAGCGGGTGGCCATTGGTATCGACGAGTGCCGTCTCGGCCTCCGACGAAACACCCTCCCACTCGTAGGTGCCGGTCGTGTGAACGGAGGTCCAGCCCGTGTACTGTTCGGGCCGGTTACTCCAGTCCGTCGAAGAGAGACTGATTTCGATCGTTGCTTCGACGTTCGTCACGTCGATGTCTTGGTTGCCGATGGTGAGCGTCCCTTCCTTCGAGCGGACGGTCTTCTGGTTACGTGCCATAGGTGTAGATGAATCTCAGAGTGTCGGTCGTCAGTCAGTCAGAATCGCCACTTACGAGGTTGCGCCGCCCTGAATCGCCTGCGAACCGCGGGCGATGCTCAGATCGATCTGGGCGTCCTTCACGATGCCCGTCGGCGCGACCCGCACGGACAGTCCCACCGTGTCGACGCCGATCTTCGAGGCTTCGACGAAGTACGCACCGTCCTCGCCCGTCCGAGAGGCCTGTGCGTTCGGATCGCCCGAACTCTGCGTGCCGGCCTCCGTGTTCTGATCCTCGTTGCTCGCCCGCTGGAGGAGGCCGCGACTCTGCATCCGCGAGATTTCGGTGACGTATGCCTCGCGGATCATCTTGAGCGTCCGCTCGGGCTCGGAGATGACGCGATTCTCGCCCACCTTCCCCGCGGCGTGGCCGTAGGAGATGAGCTGGTCGACGATCCGGCGGCGGTAGTAGTCCCGCGTCCACGTCGGCAGCGAGTCGGGGTCGTTCGCCGTCCCGCTGTCGTACTGGTACGTCGAGTCGTTCCCATCGAGATAGATGGTGTCGTTGGACTGCGCGACGGGCATGACACCCTGGTCGCGGAGCGGGTTGTCCTCGTTGAACAGGAGGCCGTGTTCCGGCCCCTCGGCGTAGCCGTGGATGGGTTCCTCGCGCCCGAGGATCGGGTCGGTCATGTCGTTGCCGGCCATCTTCCCACCGATGCCCCCGAGGATCGTCCAGCCGTTCGGCCGGATGACAGGCCCGGCGACGAACAGGGCGTCCGAGTCGAAGTTGTGCGAGTAGGTCCCGACATCGATCTCGGGGTCGCCACCACTGGTTGTGGTGTTGGGTTCCGCGCCAAGGAGGCCATTCAGGAGTCGCCAGTGCGGCCGGAGTTCCTCGATCTTCGCGTCGAGCAGCTCGCCCACCGTCGTCGAGCAACTCTCGACTTGGTAGAGTGCTGCCTCGTCCTCTTGGACGATTGGGTCGGCAGCAGCCAAGGCGGTTTGCCAGTCGAGATACGCGTAGTCCACCTCGTAATCGTCGGACGTGGTGGCCTCGAACTCACCCGTGTAAGGGTTGATAACGACCTCGGCGTTCGACGAACTCGTGACGGGAGTAGAGCTATACCCGAAGTCCACGTCGACGGTCGCACTCTGCGTGACGTTCGTCGCCGTGATCTGACTCGGGTCGTTGATCGGTGCGACGGGGAAGTTCGTGAGTTGGCCCGACCCGCCGGCGATAGACTCGGCCGTGACGGCGATCTCCTCGCACATCACGCCGTACAGAGAGTCCCGATCCGCGCCGTTGCGTGAGGCTTTGCGCATCGCCTCTTCGAGGCGCGTCCCCTCGCCGAACTGCGTCTCGGCGTTGACGGCATTGCTGAGTTTCGTCGGGTCGTTGACGCTCGCCGCGCCATTTGCGGGGTCGCCGCGCCCGAAGATGACGTGCGTAATCGCTTCGCCACTGCCGGCCCCGGCGTAGGGATACGAGCTAACGCTGAGGCTCGTGCCGGGGGTCGTTCCGTACTGTCGTGCTGACATGAGTGTCGTGAGTGTGTGAATCCCGGTCTGAGTGCCGGGTGTGGTAGTCGCTAGGCGATGCTCGCTGCTGTCAGAAAGCCGGAGAAAAGCCTCAGAAGGAGTCAGTCGTCAGTGAATCGCGCGAGCGTGAGCGTGGCCTCGTACATCCCATCGTAATCCTCCTCATCAGACGCCTCGAATCGGAAGCCGTCCTCGAAGAACGCGAACTCGTGATCTTCGAGCGTCTGTTGGAGGTTTGCTTCGGCCGCGTCGAGGTCGGTGTTCATGTACCGCTCGGCATTTTCCTGCCACCCACCGACGAGCGTCGCCTCGAACTTGCCGCCCTGCCACTCGCTTCCGTGGCCGGTGAACTCGACTCTCGTGAACCCGTGGTCCGCTTCGTTGAGGATGTTGATGAGGTCGCGGAACGCTTCGTGCGGTTCGATTGCTGTAGAAGGCATAGTAGATCAGATCAGTTGGTCGTGTAGTGATCGCGGGCGTCGAACTCGACTTCGTTGCCATCGCCCGTCGCGTCGAAGTCGCCGTACTGCGGGGAGATGACCTCAGAGACATACTCCTGCGGCCCAAAGACCTCGGTCGAGTCGAGCGTCTTATTGTAGTCGACTTCGATCGTCGTGAGCCACTGCCGGATGCCCGGCGAGGTATCGAGGTCGTCACGCGCCGCCTCGGGATCGATCCGCACTTCGTTGATCTCGACGAGAGGGTTGCCCTCGGCATCCATGAAATCCGTACCGCGAATCTCCGCGTCGTAGCGATAGAGTTCGTCCTCCATTGCCTCGCCGAGCGTGGTCGCATCGTGCGTCCCTGGCCCGGCGTCCGTCCGAACCTCGATTTGGACATCCATCGAGATTGGTACTCTGTAGAACGTGCCTATCCTGCCACCGGAGTCGTCGGTGATCGGCGTCTCCTCGGGCGTCTGGCTCCGGCGATTGCGATCGGTGGCCTGGATCGTGGCGTTGGGGAGGCCCTGTGCCGAGTCGTTGTTGTCACCGTCGAGTTCCTTGACGACGTATTCGATGTCGTCATCCACGCCGTTGGCACTCCGGAGTGCGCGGGCGATGGCGTGCAGGATGGTGTCGGCGTTGACCATTAGGAGAAGACCTGCTCGTAGACCCGATCGAGTTCGGCGTTGATGTTTTCTTCCAGCTCACTCCGAACGTCATTAAACGAAGGGCGGACAAACGGGGAGGGCTCCACTCCAGGGTGCATCACTTTGTCCGTGACCACCGTCTGGCCGTCTTCACCCTCGAAGACGAGCGGGTCGCCCTCAATGGGGTACTTCTCGCCCTCGGGGCCGTGGAGTCCCGACCCGTACTCTTGGGGCGGGCCGTGTTCGAGATCGGTCCCCCAGCCCCACGACATGAGGCCGCGGCGATAGGCTTCGATGTCGCGGGCGAGTTCGCCAGTGTCCTGTGGGGCGTAGTAGGCCGCCTGTGCGCTGCCGTGGCGGGCGGTGGTAGCCACCCCTTCGTCCACCGCTTCGGGCGTCTTGGCGGCCGCCTCGGACGCCTCCTCGGCGAACTCTCGAAGATCGTCCGCGAACTCCTCGAAGCCAGAGAATGAGGTCACTGTCAGTAGCTCTCGAAGCCGAAGGCGACTGCATACGACTCGGGATCGGCGTCCTCGCCTTTGTCGACATCCAGAATCATCTGGATAGTGTCCTCGTACCGGGATCGGTACTCCTTGGCGACGGCGAGGCGGCGCTGGCCGTCGTCGGCCGCGTCACCCTCACGCCGCGATCCGGGCGAAGCCGCGGGGAGTTTGAGGTCGTAGGTTGCGTACTCCCGCACGGCCTTCGCGTGGATACCCTCGGGCGTCTGGATCTTCTCGCCGCTATTGACATCCCATTCGAGTTGGTCCTCTGCCGACTCGATTGAATCGAGGACGATTTCCGGTTGGTCGGCGAATCGGGAGGGATCGGTTAACGGTAGTTCCTCCGGGCTCACGCCATACTTCGGCGAGTAGCTACTGCTCGACACGAGCAGTCACCCCTCCGCGCCGCCAGTCACGAGGTCGTTCGCTTCGACGATCAGTCCCGTGGCCTTCTCGGCCGTGATGCCGCCGATTTCAGCGAGGGCGTCGTTGTCCGACGCACGGATGTCCTCGAACGTTCGGTAGCCTCGCTCGTTGAGGTCATCCGCTCGCTCCGAGCCGATGCCATCGAGTCGCGTGAGGTCGTCGGGCTCGGCGGGTTCGGGCTCGTCGTCGGCCTCGTCCTCGATCTGGTGGAGTTCGACACCCTTGCGATCGCGGAGGTGGTCCGCCGACGTGACAGGGATGACGAGTTCGTCGCCCGGCCCGTAGCGTTCGCCGTCGTGTTCGATCGGCGGTGAGTCGGACTCGATCAGATAGCGTGGCATGGGCTTAGACCTCGCCGTCGGCCAGTTGCTCGTGAATCTTCTCGGCGTTCGCTTCCGAGACGTTCTGGACGCCGGCCAGCTCGTCGACACTCGCGTCACGCAGGTCATCGAACGTCCGGTAGCCCGACTCGTGCAGGCGATCGGCCGTCGCCGGGCCGATGCCCTTCAACGCGGTGAAGTCGTCGGGATCGGCGGCGTCCGCGCCGTGGCTGTCGTCCTCGCTGACGGCCTCGGTGGTCTCGTCGGTGGCGGACGAGGTGCCGGCGGAGTCAGCGGTGGTGTCCGCGCTCTCGTCCGACTCAACAGGAACGAGAACGTCGCCGAGGAGTTCGCGTTCGGTTTCGGTCGGCGTGAACGGCTCGCCGGGTTCGACCGGCTCACCATCGCGGTAGTGGTTCGTGGCCCCTTCGGGGAGAGTGAACCGATCGTCAGCCATTGGCTTACGGTGCCGTCGCGTAGACGATTCCGCTCTGACCCTGCATCGTCACCTTCGGCATCGGGCTGAGTGCGGCGTGGGCCTTGAACTCGTCCGTGTAGGCGTGGTCGCCCCACTGCGTGTTCTGGGGGTTCTGGGCGACGCCCAGTTCGAAGACGTCCTGGGTCGGCCGGAGCATCAGCATCCCGTCGCTGGGGAAGAAGTCGAGTTCCTCGATCTCGTTGATGTTCGAGAGTTCCTCGACCCGGTCGCGGACGAGCATGTTCCCGTTGCCGCTCGGGTCCGGTTCGTCAAGGAGGTCGTAGTAGTCCTCGCCGAGGAAGACGTCATAGCCGACATCGCCGGCCTTGACGTTGTTGTCGTTCTTGAGGATCGCTCGGAGGTTCTTGAACGACTTGCGGATCTGCGCGAGATCGGTATCCCACGCCGCGTCGAAGGTGGTCGTGTTGACGCGCTCGGCGTCGGTGAGCGACGAGACGCCGAAGCTGGTGCCGCGCCAGTCGACGCTGATGTGGTCGGCCGGGCTGGTTCCGCCAGGGTTGCCGGAGATGATCTGCTCGGCCGTCTCGGCGATGATGCGGCCACCGGCACCAGCTTTCTCTTCGTCGACGTCAACCTGCGACCCCATCGGCGCGTCCGGCGAGGGACGCTCGCGGAAGCCGGTCTTGTAGTCGACCTGGATGAGCGGCATTGCGGCCGCGTCCTTGCCGAACTCCAGTGAGAGGTTGCTCGACTCCGTGTTGAAGTCCATGTCGACGGTCGAGCGGCCCGCGTCGTCGCGGATGTTCCACGAGATGAGCTGGCTGCGGATGTCGAACTCGCGGGTGAGGTTCTTCCGCCGGCAGTACGACCACAGCTTCGTCATCTGGCGGAACGGGCCGTACATGGCGTTGTCCATGTCGGCGAAGGCGTCCTCGGGGAGGGCACCCTCCTGAATCGCGTTCTGCCGGGCGTTGTTCCGCCCCGCCCGCGCGTCGGCGATCTGAGCCGCCGCGTGCCGGGGGATGTCGATGTCGCCGTTCCGAACGACGCCGCCGGAGATGCTACCGTCGCTCGTGCTGTTCATTTCGCCGTTGACCATTGCTCCAGACATTAGTGAGTCACCTCCATGTGGACGAGCTGCGCATCGCTCGCCCCGGTCGTATCGATACCGTAGGACTTGTTCACCGGCTCATCGCCGGGGACCTGGAATACCGCAGTGTCGCTGCCGTCGCCAGTCATCGCCCGCACGGTGCCGTCACCCGCGGACGTGAGGTCGTCGGTGAGCGAGACGTTGTTGCCGGTGGCGAGGAGGCCGCGCACCGCGCCGCCAGTCACCTCGGCGTACTCGATCGTCTCGCCTTCGGGGAACGCATCGCCGTGCTGGTAGCCACGGCCAGGGAGGTCGAGTGCGATGAGGATGCGGCCGGGTCGCGAACCGTCGACCGAGAGCGGCTGGACGCCGTTCGCCGTCTCTTCGACGAGGTGGCCCGCTCGGACAGTGCCCACCGTCTCGGCCTCGTGCTGGGCCTTGAGGTGGTGTGCGTTGACGACGACGCGCTGGGGGTCGTTCTGGGTTTCGTAGCCGTTCTGAGTCATTAGTCGTCAGCCTCCGTGTTGCCGCCCGAATCGCCCCACGGGTCGCCCGCAACGGGCGTGTCAGGCGCGTTTTCGGTGTCGAGTTCCGCGTTCTGCCGAACCGGACCCTGCGTCTGGATCGGCCCCATGTCGGCAGACGAATCGCCCTGGGCGTTCTCTCGCTCGTCCACGACCATCTCGCGGATCGACAGGAGAGTGGGCTTGTTCGCCTCAACGAGGTCGCCCTCGCCGAACTGTTCGGAGTTGGCGCGAATCTCCTCGCGGATGTCGTCGCACTCCTTGCTGTTCTCGCGCCGTTCGATCTGCTCGTCGACGAAGTCGGCGAGTTCTTCCTTGCTCTCGAAGGTCACAGTTGCATCCTCATTATCGGGTTCCTCGGACGTGCCGCGGCTCTCCTCGGCGTCAGCCTCGTTGCCCTCGGTGTCGTCAATCGAGGGTTCGCCCGGGGAGTCGGTGGTGTCAGCCTCGGTCGTGTCGCCTTCGGTGGTCTCGCCGCCGGCGTCGGCCTCGGCGTTGAATCGCTCGTAGGTCAGGCCGAGGCAGTCCTCACCGCGGAGTTTCTCCGCGTTCTTGCGGTCGAACTCCGTCTCGTTGGCGAGGTAGTCGATCATGTCGTCGTCGCTCGGGAGGGTGTCGGTCATGGTATCAGAAGTGGTGTCCGTGGTGTCCGCAGTGTCGGTATCCGCCGACTCGTCAGAGGATTGTTCGTCGGGGGCGTCCCGCGACTCGCAAGCGTTCTGCCGGTCGTCGTCGCCGTCGTCGTCGAACTCCTCGTCCAACAGGCGTTGGGCTTCTTCGCGCGCCGACTCGCGGACGGCTTCGGGGAGCGTCTCTCGTGCGCCATCAGATCCAAGCACGTCGCGGAGTTCTGATTCGTGGAGGACGCCGTCCGGGGAGACTACGTTGAAAACGAGGAGGTTGGACTCGGTGCCAGCATCAGCATTGCCGAGAAGCGTGTGGCTGGTGATCCACTCTCGGGCTTCATCCGACAAGCCGGGCGAAAGTGCTGAATGGACGTCCGCAGGGACGTCCTCGTCAGACTCCTCGGCGTAGGCATCGATGTAGTCATCGAGCATCCAGTGGGTGCTGACGAACTCGCCGTCATCGATGTCGTCCTCCGCGAGTGTCGAGTCGTACTCCGGCGTGCGCGCTTCGGATCGCGCATTCACTCGTGTCTCAACACCAACGCCGATTGCCGAACCGAGGGTTTCGAGCGCGCCTGCAATGCGGCCCTTGTCCCGCTCGATAGTCTGCTGATCGCTCATAGTTAGACTGTCGCCCGTACCGATAGGCGTGCCGCGGGCGGCCTCGGTCCACTCCTCGGGTTGGGCGTTTGCGCGTCCGGCCGCACACCCAGCGTCCACCGAACACCGCGCCTTACCGTTCATCACGAGCGCGAGGTGGTCGAGAGTCAGAGACTTCTGGACGGCGTCGTAATCCTGCCCGTTGTACCGCCCTCCGGACGCATCTATTTCGCCGATACTGTACCCGAGTGAGACGGGCCACTCACCACCGTCTTCGAGCGTGTCGAACGCCTCGGTGTACTGCTCGCCGTGCGAGTCGCGCTGGTCGGTCGGCAGCCACAGCTCACCGAGCGCCTTGTTGCCCTCGCTGTTCGTCCGGAGGTCGCGATACTCGCCGACAGTGGTCGGCCCCGAGTCGGGCGTGGCTGGTGACGGCGGTGTTGCCGGGGCGGCCGTCGGGTGATCCAGCGAAATCGGGAGTGAGTTCGTCCGCCCCACCGCCTCGTCGAGTTCGTCGCCCGGCAGGAACTCGCGATCGTAGGCGTTCGGGTCGTCGGGGTACGATAGCACCTGCTCCTGCGAGGAAGCCACCGGCACCACGAGGTAGTCGGTGCCGTCCTCAGTCTCGTGCCGGGGTTCGCCCGTGACTGGGTTGCCGGCGCTGTTGAGTCGCAGAGTCATGGTATCAAAGCGGCAGGAGGAAGCACCGGCAGCCGAGATGCGAATCGCGGATCGGCCGCGGTGCGTCCCCACTCAGGACGTTTTCGAGGAGGTACGGGCCGTCGACCGACAGGCCACGACATTCGAGACAGACGCGCCAGTCGCCCGCCGTCACCCAGTCGAGGTCTTGTTCGCCGGCTTCGTCCGGAGCTTCGGGTTCGACGCCCACCTGTTCGACACCGGCGCGCTGATAGGCCGTGAGTGCCGCCTCGTTGGCCGCATCGACGGGTTCGATGGCCGCAACCATCCGGATGCGCGTGCCGAACTGCGCCTCGATCTCCGTGTTGATGTCGGCAATGAGTTCGCGCTTGTTGAACTCGCCCGACTCGGCCTCGATATACCCACCGTCGGCGATGGTGCGCGTGACCTGCTGTTTCGTGTTCTCGACGGCGTCTTCGAGGTCGTAGTAGGCCTGCTCGTACTGCCGCTGGAGGGCTTGTTCGTGGGGCTGGTCGGTGATGGCCGCACTCGCCCCCCGATCGCCGATGTCGTACTCGCGGGTGCGGAGGGCCGAGCGTGCCTGCCGGAGCCCCGTCTCGTAGGAGTGGTGCGTGTACGATGACGTCCAGTGCTGGCCGGCCTGGACCTGCCGGCCCGTCGCAGGTTCGAGAAGGTACTCGTCGAACAGCCGGGTGAGCCAGTCCCGCAGCGCGCCGATCGAACGGAGTGCTGCGAGGCCACCCGCAGCGCCCACGAGGCCCGCTGCGACGGGGCCAGCACCCGCGCCGGCCTGTGTGGCCTGTGACTGTGCGTTCTCGATCTGACGGCGGATTGCGCCCCGCACGTCGCGCGTGCGACCCGAGAGGTCCTGCCGGAGCGTTCGTCTTTGAGTGGTCGTCTGCGTGGGGTCCTGGCGTGGCCCCTGCGCCGGCCCATTCGCAGAGGTACTCATTCTTCCTCGTCGTCAGTAGTGTCGTCGGAGGTGTCCCGCCACTTGCCGTCAGGTTCGTCGGCGTTGGCGCGGACGGTGCCGGCCATTCCGCTCGGTGCCGTGGCCGGGCTGGCTGTTCCCTCGGAGGCGGCCTCAGCCTCGGCGTCGAGATTTATCGCCGCGTCCAGCTCGCCGGGCGAGCGTTCGTCTTGCGCTTCGACGTGATCCGGGGCCTCCGAGCCGCGTTCGGGACTCCAGTCGTAGATCTGCTTGCGGCGTTCCGCGGTGGTGGTGTCCTGCTGGGGGTTCTTGCCCGTCGCCGTGTTGATGGCGTTGGCCTTGCGCTCCATGATCTCGGCCTCTTCCTGCTCGGAGAGTTCGCTCAGGGCCGGCCACTCGATCGTGTACGTCTCGCCGTCGGGTTCGGGAAGGATGCCCGCCCGGATGAGGAGGTCGAGCAGTGGGCGGAGGATGCGCGCTTCGAGATAACTATCCCGATCGCCGGCCACGCTCGATCGCCAGTCGGCGTTATCCTCTGTGGTGGCGCGCTCGCCCGTCTCGTTGCCTTTGATGATGCTCTGGGGGATGTCCTTCGCGGCGGCGATTGCCTCCCACTGGATGTCCATGTGGTCGGCGGGACTGGCGATGTCCGCGCCAAGAGTTTCGATCTCGCCGTTCGAGCGAATCGTCCGGTCGAAGCGATCGACGTAGTTCGAGATCTGAGTGGCGAGGGCATCGCCGCCGTCCTGAAACTCCGTCGGCACGCGCTGCGTGGTGCCGCCGATCTCCTTGATCGCCTCCGGCGGCTTCATGACGATCCCCTGGTAGCCACCGCGCCAGTAGCCCTCGCCACTCGCGCCGTAGATCTTCGTCATGTCCGTGATCCGATTGATGATGTTCTTGTAGAAGGGGATCGAGCGGTAGGGGTCGACGAGCGTGTTGCTCGCGATGTGGATCACGCGGGTATGGTGGACGTCGCTCGTCTCGGTGTTCGCGTCGGTGATGGTGTACGAGTCGGGGCGGCCGTACCGATCGTCATCGAGGTCCTTACTGACGGTGAAGTCGATCTTGTTCTGAGGATACAGTTCGATGTAGGCGAGGTCCGAGAGGTCGCGGCTGTCGTCGCTGTCGAGTTTCTCGGAGACGCTTTGGTCGTCCTTGATCCCGACGACGATCACCGAATACTGGCCGAGGCGGGCGAGGAGATCGGCCGCCATCAGCCGCGGCTTGAGCGCCTCGCGGAGGAGTGTGCGCCGCGGGTTGTTCGGGGCGTTGTTGTCGAAGAGGTTCTCGACGGCCGTCTCGAAGTCCGTCTGATCGTCCTCGTCGTCGCCCTCGGTGGGCTCGTCGTCGACGATGTCCGGGCGGCCCTGCCAGGCGTCGTTGACGAACTTGTCGAGCAGGCCCGAGACGGGACCGCCGCGCAGGTAGTACGTCAGCCACGTGTTGAACGTGAGCTGGTTCTCGCGTGGATACCCGAGCGCGTCCCACATCTTCGGGGAGCGCGCATCGTCGAGCAGGCCGTCGAAGTTGCTGCGCGAGAGGACACCCGAGCGACCGCCGTACATGGCGTTGGTGCGGGCCTGCGGGAGGTCCGGCCCGCGCCACACCTGCGGCTCGCTCTCGTCGTCGGAATCAGAACTCATGAATTGGAGGGAACGTTGATTACCAGGCGCTCGGGACGGAGACGCGGCCAGTTTCAGTGCTGTCGTCGGTGAATAGCGCGTACCGAAGGGCGTCGAGACAGTGGTCGACGGCAGCCTTCTTGCCGACCTGCTCCTCTTGGTAACTCAGGAACTCCTGAATCAACTCGGTGCACTTGTCGGAAACGAGGAGTCCAGGGCGGCGCTCGTCGTCGAGTTCGAGCCGGCTACGGACGTGAGGGATGCCCTCGTCAAGCGACTTGTTCGCTTTCATGGTATTCCAGCCCGCCCGTTGGAATTTCTGCATGTGCGCCGGCTCGTGCTCACAGTAGAGCATCCCTTTGGGCTTGCCGGCGAGCCACCCGCCGCCGGTCTTGGGGTTCAAGATGTCTTCAGGGTGGCTCTCCGAGCGGTGGGTTGGTCGCACGTCGACTGGGGGTCGAGCGTCGGCCTC